>CALIGP010000023.1 GCA_938021455.1 uncultured Lewinella sp.
TACACACAGTGCAAACAGTGCTGCGGCGAGGCCCCAGGTGATCTTTTCGATCACGTCAGTAGAGCGGGAAGCACCCAGCATTTGGTTGGCTTGTGAGCCGCCGAAAGTAGAGTCGATACCGCCACCCTTAGGGTTCTGTACGAGGACTACGAGCATAAGAAGCAGGCAAACGATGCCGGTCAGGATAGTGAGAAGGTTGACCATGGGGGATTATAATTTTTCCTTCAAATCATTGATAAGGCCCGCAAAGATCGTCTTTTTATCCGGATAAAGCAACATCAAACGACGATACATCTTAATCGCGTTCTGGTATTGCTGCTGCTGCACTAGCAATCGGGCCAGGGTTTCGCTGGCAACATCGTCTTGTGCAAGTACGCTTCGTCTGGCAATCTTGTTTACGGATTCTTGCCCCTCGTCCTTTCGTTGAGCTTGCTGACGGCGAATTCTCCTGAGGCGCTGTTTAAGACCAGGAGCGTGAGATGTTTTAAATGTCTCAGGACGTTCAGGCTGGCCGTTTCTTTCTTTTGTGGAGGTCGGGTCACCCGGGAGAATGGATAAGAAAGTGGCCGCATTCTCGGCCCAATTACCAATAGAGATCAGAACATCCTCCTTATTCGTGCTGCCATCAGCTGGCTTGATGACGGAGTCATTTTCTATCAGGCTTTGTGTTGGTACTTTCGGTACGGGGTCGTCTATTTCATTCAGAACCGGTGGCAGAGCAATACTTATGGGGGAAGGTGTTTCGATGACGGGCTGCTCGTGGAGTTCTTCGAGTTCTTTTAACTCCAGGGTCTCTGTATCATCCAAAAATTCCTCAGGTAGGCTTGCATCCAGCTCCCGTATTAGCTCATAAATATGGGCCCGGTCAAAGGTTGTGGCAGCACAGCGACTTAGATAGTTTGCTTCCTCAGGGTGCCCTTCCAGATGGGTTTTGAGTAGGAGTAGCAGTCTGATATTAGCCGAGTAAGGGTACTTCAGCGCAATCTCTTGTAGGTCCGTTAGCTGCAGTTGCAACAACGAATGTGGTTGGTTAAGATAATGCTGAAACTCCTGTGTGGTCATTCTCTAAGGTCTGTCCCAAAGGTCTTGAATAAGTTCTGATTAAACAAGCTCCTTTCGGAAGGCATGAAAACAGGCCTTTTTTCTTGCGAATCCTTTCGTAATACTCTGAGATTTACTACCTTAGTGGTAAGATAAACGTGTAAGATGTTAATCTTAAGAATTTTGTGTTGTTCATAGTGTTTGTTATGTAGCCTTTAACTGTTCATGTTAAAGGCTTTTTTTATTTGGAAAGCTTGTTATAGGTTACTGCATATAATAGTTGTGCGTAACATGTATTTTGCCTAGCTTTCAGCTGTTTTTGAACAGTAACTTTACTTATATAAGATTCCCGGCATGGCAAAAAAGAAGAAAGAACGCATCACGCTTCGCAAAGGCGAAGAAGAGATCCTGATTAACTATGAGAATCTCCGCAGCGCGGTTTTGGTATTAAGAGCCATAAACCATGAGCTAAGACGGAATGTAATCAGTCTCCTGGAGGAGGAGGAGAGAATGACCGTTACCCAGATGTACATTAAGCTTAGAATTGAGCAATCCGTTGCTTCTCAGCACCTTGCGATCCTGCGGAAGGCAGGTATTGTTGAGCCCTTCCGGGAAGGGAAATTCATTTATTACAGCTTGGATAAGGAGCGTCTGGCCCAAATAGCTCAGCTTGTTGCCGACCTGTCAGAGTAACCGTTTGCGTCTGTTTGAGTACCGTTTTCTCTGTTTTTGGTACCGCTTTCTTGCTTTGTTGATATTTTTAGACCATCTTTGCAGGGTAAGGTTTCTAACAAGAGGCTTACAATTTTCACCCAGTTATTGATTTGGCTCTGGTTATATAAATGCACCCTTTAAATTTTGTGACAACACGACTTTGAGTTTTTGACCCGGGAGCCAACGAATTTTGACTAAGTCTTCCCCCGATGCAGCCTTTAAATAAGCCTTTTATTCAAGAGCAGAAGCTAGAAGTTTCCACCGAAGTACTACGTGCCCTCGCTCATCCTTTGCGGATGCGGATTCTGGAGTTCATTGATAATAACGATATGATCAATGTGAACAGAATCTACAGTTCTTTAGAGCTGGAACAATCCATTACTTCTCAGCACCTCCGCATTTTGCGGCAGGCAGGCCTTGTGGAAACAGAGCGCCGAGGCAAGTTTATTCACTACCGCCTTCGATACGGTAAGCTCAGCAGTGCCATACGCGCTATTGGGGATTTTGAACGAGCAATTGCTAGTTGATAACTCCTCCGAACACTGTGTTTTTTTTCTCTTGCGGCTAATTATTCTTCTTCTTGCGGCAGTTCTTGCTGTGCTGGAAAGCGAAAGTAAAACCAAAGCAAAACGACCACGCCGAGTGAAATAGCTACGTCTGCAATATTGAATACGGGCCGAAAAAACAAAAAAGCCTTACCTCCGAAGTAGGGAACCCACTCTGGGTAATTACCGTAGAAAAGAGGTAAGTAGAACATATCGACCACCCGTCCGTATAGTATTGGAGCGTATCCGCCCCCTTCGGGGAGTAGCTGGGCAGGTCCACTATCAAATGTGGAGGCAGAAAAAATTCTTCCGTATAGGACACTGTCGACGATGTTTCCTACAGCGCCCGATAGCACTAATGCGAAGCCTGTCACCAGCCATCGGTGAGACTGTTCTTTCACTAATCTGATCAGGTAAAGGAGTAAAAAGCCAACAGCAGTAATTCTAAAAAGGCTTAGAATTAACTTTCCATACTCCCCCCCAAGACGCAGCCCGAAAGCCATGCCATCATTTTCCACGAAGTGAATCAAGACCCGATCCCAGCCGAAAACCTGAATCTCTTCGCCATAGGCCATATGTGTTTTTACCCAAATCTTTACTGACTGATCAAGCAGCAAGACCAAAAAGAAAATAAGAAAGACCATTTGTTTACGGCTCATAGCTTGCTTTACTAGTTATGAAGAGGAGAAGTTTTTAAAGGGGACAGACTCATAACGTACCTATGCCCTTTGTGGATCAGGCAATTCTAAACCATTTTAGTTTGGGTAAAAGATAAAAAATAGCCTTTCCGCAAATCTGCGGAAAGGCTGTGGTATTTACATTATCGACTTGGATCAGTTGGGCAGTATGCCGCTAGCGGTTTTGTTTGGCGTGAATGCTCAACGTTGTGTGAGGAACAATACGTAGCCGCTCTTTAGAAATCAGTTTGCCACTCAGGCGACAGATTCCATAAACCTTATTTTCAATGCGCAGTAACGCATTTTCAAGATGCTGGACGAGCTTACGCTGGCGGTTAGCCATGTTATGCATGTCTTCGTTGGCCATTGAAGTCGTTCCATCATCAAGGCCGCGCACCTTACCATCTTCGTTACTGGCTCGCTCGGCTAGCTGTTGAAGATGAAAATCGAGCTGTGTACGTGCATCAGCCAATTTTTCAGTGATGATTGTATGGAACTCC
Organism: uncultured Lewinella sp.; assembly: GCA_938021455.1. Lineage (GTDB taxonomy): Bacteria > Bacteroidota > Bacteroidia > Chitinophagales > Saprospiraceae > Neolewinella. The sequence continues at coordinate 3,478 of CALIGP010000023.1, forward strand.
TTTAGCTCCTCATCGCTGTAGCGGGTTTGTTCTTTAGTTTGCATGAATGTAGATGAAATTTAAAAACAGAAAAGTTGCTCTCTTCAAATAAGATGCGCAAACTTACGAAGCCTGACTTACGAACTAGCTATTCCTTCTTGCTTTTTTACGAAGGCAAACATAAAAAGCTGTTATCTCCTAAAGGAGGGAAATAATATTTTGAAAGACTGCTTCTTGTGGAATTTTAAATGCCCTTGCGAGTGGACTATTCTGGGATAATGGGGAGCCTGAACCACTCCCGGCTTCTTCGGAGCCAGTTACCACGGCTACACCGCTCCCGAATAGTAAAGGTTCTTTGGAGTACGTGAAAATTACCAACTTCTACGACCTTGTCTAGATAGTCTACTTCGAATAATTCATTGGATGAACGAAGTTCAACCTGATCATAAGAGGTGAGAATGTCTCCGTCTTGGTCAAATACCGGCCAGGTGCCAGGCAGCTCATCTGGGAAGAACACCCGCTGAATTCTACCGCTTTCTATCGGCTGATAACGTTTGTCTGGATCTGTTTCCTCTGGTCTGACAATAACAGCATTAGAGTTGGTATGAAACAAAAGATGGCTCCAACGGTAAGTGGAACCACTAGCGGGAATGTGAAGGGAAAATTTATCACCGGCCTGCAGGTAGGGACTGTAATAAAGTCCATCGGATCTGATTTGGTAAAAGGTATTTCTACCATTTACGCTGATGCGTACCGCCTCTCGGGCAACAATGGGGAGCAGCCGAAAAGAAAGATAGCCAGCCGCTGGGATTTCGATACTCCAGGTTTCCACCCCCGTGCGTTCCCAGTCGAAAACAATAGAAGGGTTCTCTCCTGCCTCAATATTAGATTCAGCTAAAGGCCCTAATTCTCCACTCTCAGAGGTGCGCACCCAACGTGATGGAGCAAAATAACCTCCCCATTCACCAATGTCACAGGCCAGGTCATAGTATTGGTAATCTTCCGATAGAGAAGGCGATTTAACCGATTTGGCGTCTTCCTGTAGATTCAATTGCGCAAACAACAACGGGCCCGTTCCGAGGAACAGGAACAGTCCGAACAAAATTGCTCGGAAGGGCCGCTGATTGGTTTTGTTCATAGCTAAGTACAAACAGGCTGGGAGGAAGCTTTTAGCCTGATAGTCATGGGGTAGCACAAATATAATGAATGTGCACTAAAAATTGGAAAACGGTATATTTTGATGAGAAAACGGTTAGAATCTAACTCCGCTGCCTCGTCTACTAAAAAATAACATTTTCCGAAGTGTGAACTCTTTGTTTTAGTTGTAATTGTAATGGATAGGTTACCCATTGTGAAAGTCGCCCTAAAACCTGATTGGCCATTCAATTAGGGGGTAGCGTAAGGCTGGGAGCCCCAATTTCCCCCCGTAGTGCAAAAGCTGGCGCTAGGGTACAAGTACTCAATTATGACACCTCGCCGCCTGGAATTTACCTCCATCGTACCTCGTTCACTGCCCGAGACATGGGCCTTTTTTAGCCGTCCGGAAAACCTGGAAAAGCTCACTCCAGAGGATGTGAAGTTTGACATCAAGTCCCCCGTTAGCGGGGTGGAGATGTACGAAGGGATGATTATTCAATACCGCGTTAGCCCTTTTCCGGGTTTTAGTGCCGACTGGATCACAGAAATAACCCAGATTAAGGAATTAGCGCATTTCATTGATGATCAACGAGTAGGTCCTTTTGCCCTCTGGCACCATCAGCACTTTTTTCGGGATATGGGAGACGGAAGAACAGAGATGAAAGATATTCTACATTATCAAGCTCCACTGGGTGTCTTGGGTACAATTGCGGATTGGGTATTCGTCCATCGGCAGGTTAAAGGAATTTTTACCGCCCGGGAAGAAGCCATTAAACGCCTGTTCCCGCAGTAAAAAAGAGTAAGCAGCGCCGGAGCCCTTCAGCAGGCTTAGGCGAGGCCGCGGGTGCAGAGAAGGGTAGGGGAGCAAAGATTTCGCGACTGCCTCCTTACCTTTACTCCCCTACCAATAAGTATGGAAGCGCGAAGCCTTATTATCATTTGCTGGCTATTTCTACTGGCTGCCCCAATGGGCGCACAGGGAACATTATTAACCCCCGCCGAAGGGGGCGAGATTGTGCTGGAAAACTGCGCCCGGATCAATAATCGGGAAACTCAGTTCGGCCCAGCTCTACTGGGCAACGAACTCATTTATCTGACCCGCCCCAAACGTGGCAACATTGACCCGGTGACCAAGGAAACCTACTTTAAGCTTTTCCGGGCTCCCCTTTCTCCCGACGGAAGCCCCGCTTATCCGCAGCCATTTTCCGTTGAGCTCAATTCCAACTACAACGAAGGACCGGTTTCTTTCGCCCTTGAAAATCGGGTGATCTATTTCACCCGCACGCTACAAAAAGCAGGAGCAACCCTGGAGGATGGCAGCGGTAAAACCAACTTGGGTATTTATTCTGCCTACAGAGCAGAATACGATTGGGCAGGTGTGCGCCCCTTGCCCTTTAATGGGGAGAACTTCAGTAACCAACACCCATCTGTAACGGCGGATGGTAAGCGAATTTTCTTCGCCAGTAACCGGGAAGGAGGCTACGGAGGTTATGACCTGTACTTCAGTGATTTTCGGGACGGACGCTGGAGTGAGGCCATTAATTTGGGGCCTGAGGTAAATACGGAAGCCAATGAGGCCTTCCCCTACATTCATGCTAATGGCCGACTTTTCTTTGCCAGCAAAGGACACGGCGGCCGGGGCGGTTATGATTTATTTATGATTGACCTGAGCGGCCGGCGTTGGGGTAAGCTCATCAACCTGCCGGAGCCCATTAATTCACCGGACGATGAAGTGGGTATTACCCTTAATCCCGATGGGAAATTCGGCTACCTGGTAAGCAACCGCAGTGGAGGAAAAGGTCGTGATGATATTTACCTGATGCGCTTCGCTCGTGGGTTTTCCTCTTTGCAGGGGCCATTAATTGATGGTGAAACGCTCACGATATATGATGGAGCTAATAGCCGACGCATTGTTGGTGCCGAGGTCTGGTTGGGGCAGGTTAGCCCCGCAGGTCGATTACCAGCCGAATACTACTCCTTTCAGCGGAAAGTGGTCCAGAACTCTTCTTCTCTGAGCCCAGTCGTAAAGCCCCTTGGCTTATTGTCACCTCCGGCCCTACGCTCCGATCGGGAAGGTAGCGTCCGGTTGGAACTCGCCGTAGGTAAAACATACGAGCTTAGGGTTTTTCGCAAAGGGTACTCTCCGGAAACATTACGATTCTTGTACTCCGAAGCAGGTCCCAGCCGGCCGTTAGTGATTACTATGCAACCGGCTAATTGCGTGCGGGTCAGCGGGCGAATCACTTCCATCGCTGACGGCGGAGGAATCGGAGAACTTCCCCTGCAGTTTAGGCCGGAAGGTTGCCCGGTAGCCAGCGTAGCAACGATGACGGACATAACGGGGAACTACGAAATTTGCTTGCGTACAGACTGTAACTACTTACTCTCCGCCGGTAAAGCTGGCTACGAAACCGGCACTCTCCGCCTGGAAGCAGCCCAGTTGGCAACCAATAACCATCCTCGCCTGGATCTCAGCCTGAGGCCCGAAGGAGGGCTCCCCCGGCGAGGAACAGAAAGCGATGGCGCCTTTCTTTCCCTTAGCGACCTGAGCTATTATGATAACACCGCCGTCTTGCGCGAAGAACAGTCCAGAGATATTGACCTTCTGACTAAGCTATTACAAGAGCGGCCAGACATCCGCTTGCTGCTGGTCGCGCACACTGATGGGCCAACGACTCCGCAGGCCTTGGTGCAACTGGGGCAGCAGCGGGCCGAAGCTCTTCGGCAGGCGCTATTGCGCCGGAGCTTTGCTCCCGATCGACTGAGGACGGTCTCCTACGGGAACCAGTATCGCCTCAAAAAATGTAGCAATTGTACTGCTGCTGATTTTGCCGTGAATAACCGAATGGAGGCCAAGGTGATTGGTTGGGAGTAAAACGAATTTGATCCAAAATGTTATATTTGCGTAATTGCAAAACACATCCTTGCGTCTTAGCCGCTACCCAACGGGCGTATGACCAAGTATCCACCTCCTCCTCAACCTTTGCGGATCAAAGATTTGGGGCCAGACGAGCAACCCCGAGAAAAATTAATGGCCCACGGAGCCCGCTCTCTGGCGGACGCAGAAATCGTGGCCATTCTATTAGGTTCAGGCATTCGGGGGGCTTCTGCATTGGCAGTTGCCCGGAGACTGCTATTATCGGTCGATCATAATTTAGACGAGCTGGCCCGGCGGCAGGTGCAGGATTTGGTTAAAACAGCCGGGATTGGCCGCGTCAGGGCCATTCGATTGGTGGCCGCTTTGGAGCTAGGGCGGCGGCGAGAAGCAGCCCTGTTCAGGGCAAAGCCCGTGTTGGCCAATAGTGAACAGTGTTTTCGCTACCTACGCCCGCTGCTGGCGGACCTTAATTACGAAGAGTTCCACCTGCTGTGTCTCAACCGAGCGAACCGATTGTTGGGCAGCCACCTTATTAGTCGGGGAGGAGTCACCGGTACGGTGGCGGACGCTAAGACGATCTTTCGGGCAGCACTCTCTCATGGCAGCGTTACCTCGCTGGTGTTGGCGCATAACCATCCCAGTGGCCAGGCTTTCCCCAGCGAAGCGGATATCCGACTGACCCGAAAGCTGGTGGCGGGGGCTCAGAACCTCGACCTCTACGTGCTGGATCATTTGATTGTTGCTGGCCGCCAGTATTATAGTTTTGCCGATAATGGTGTGTTATACCCAGAACCAATGCAGGAAAACAAAGGTTAGATCGCTTCTCACATCTTCCGAGCCTGCTAAGAACTGGGCCATTTTTTTCGCTAAAACACGTCGGTTTAGCCATTGTAGAACCAAGTGCTTATCTTCGCGGCACAAATCGTAACGGGAGAGGGAGGATTATCATTCTTCTAAGCACTTGTTACTAATAAACTGCACTACATGGCCACTACTTCGGACATTAAGAACGGATTTACCTTCAAGCACAACCAGGACATCTACACGATTGTGGAATTCCAGCACGTGAAGCCAGGCAAAGGGCCTGCTTTTGTGCGCACCAAATTCAAGAGCCTTTCTACGGGCAAAGTGTTGACGGAGACCTTCCCCTCTGGGCATAAGATCACCGAGGTTCGGGTAGAACGCCACAAAATGCAATTCCTGTACAAGGATGATATGGGCTACCACTTCATGAATAATGTGAGCTACGAGCAGGCTACAATTGCTGACTACCTCATCGAAAACCCGGGTATGTTACGGGAAGGAGATACGGTGGAAGTACTCTACAACACAGAAGACGATAGCCCACTAACGGTGGACTTACCACAATACATTGAAATGGAAATCACCTACACCGAGCCCGGTGTAAAGGGGGATACGGCCACGAACACTCTCAAGCCGGCAACCGTTGAGACGGGGGCAGAAGTTCGTGTTCCGCTTTTCATTAATATTGGAGATCGCATTAAAATTGACACCCGCACCAACAGCTACGTTGAGCGCGCCAAATAGTATCCATACATGACGCTGAAAGAAATCCAGGAACTGATCAAGCTTGTTGCTAAAACTGAGCTGACGGAGTTTAAGTACAAAGACGGGGATGTCAAATTGCACATCCGCGGCCAGTCTTATGTAAGTGGTGGAAACCAGGGACAAATGTCTCAAGGGCCCTCCATTATCAATGTGCCAGCGGCAGCACCGGCTTACCCGGCAGCACCACCCGCCGCGGCTGTCGCTAGTCCAGCCCCTGCACCTGCGGCCGCGCCTGCTGCTGCACCGGCAGAGGATACGACGAAGTATGTCGAGGTTAAATCACCGATGATCGGCACTTTCTACCGCTCTTCTTCTCCGGATAAAGACGCCTACGTTAAGGTAGGTGACACGGTTGCCAAAGGCGATACCGTATGTATTGTGGAGGCGATGAAGCTGTTTAATGAAATCGAATCAGAGGTGAGTGGAAAAATCGTCAAAGTGCTCGTGGAAGACGCGCAGCCCATTGAGTACGATCAGCCACTTTTCCTGGTAGATCCCTCTTAGATTATCGCCGACAATGGCGAGCATTTTGCCTGTTGGCCAGGAGTATTTCCTGAATGCCGCCTCTTGAACCCCCATCCTTTCAAGTAATACTTCACCGACCGATATCTGCCACTGGCGGGTGTAATCCGGTCGCCTGAAATAAAGCCACCCATATGGCTGAGAAGTTTAAGAAAATCCTGATCGCCAACCGCGGCGAGATTGCCCTCCGTATTATTCGTACCTGTAAGGAGATGGGCATTAAAACAGTGGCTATTTACTCTACGGCTGACCGTGAAAGCCTTCACGTAAGATTTGCCGACGAAGCCGTCTGTATTGGCCCACCAGCTTCTGCGGACAGTTACCTCAGCATTCCGAAGATCATGGCCGCTGTAGAGATTACAAACGCCGATGCCGTTCACCCTGGCTATGGGTTCTTGTCAGAGAATGCGGACTTTGCCGAAGTATGCTCTGAATATGGCATCAAATTTATCGGCCCTGCTCCTGAGCATATCCGGAAAATGGGCGATAAGATTACGGCTAAGGATACGATGATCAAGGCTAACGTGCCCGTTGTTCCTGGAGACGGAGAACTCCTGAAAAGTGTGGAAGACGGACTCAAGCAAGCCAAAAAAATGGGCTACCCCGTAATGATCAAAGCCACCGCAGGTGGTGGAGGTAAAGGGATGCGCAAGATTGACTCCGCCGAAGATTTTCAAGGAGGATGGGACAGTGCCCGGGCGGAAGCAAAGGCTGCTTTCGGTAATGACGGGATGTACATGGAGAAATTCGTTACGGAACCCCGCCACATTGAGATTCAGATTATCGGCGATCAGCACGGTAACGTCATCCACCTCTCAGAGCGGGATTGTTCCGTACAGCGCCGCCACCAGAAATTGCTGGAGGAATGCCCGAGCCCCTTCATGACGGATGAGCTCAGAGAACGGATGGGCGAAGCCGCGATTGCTGCTGGTAAAGCCATTGGCTATGAAGGCGTCGGTACCGTTGAGTTCCTGGTAGACAATAAGCGGAACTTCTACTTCATGGAAATGAATACCCGTATCCAGGTGGAGCACCCCGTTACCGAGGAGGTAATCGGGTATGACCTCATCAAGGAGCAAATCCGGGTGGCCTACGGGGAGAAACTCTCCGGCGAAAACTACTATCCGACTGCTCACGCCATCGAATGTCGGATTAACGCAGAAGACCCCTGGAATAACTTCCGCCCCAGCCCGGGACCAATCACCAGTTTCCACAGTTCCAAAGGACTTGGTGTACGGGTAGATACGCACGTATATGCCGGTTACACCATCGTCCCGTACTATGACAGCATGATTGCTAAGCTCATCGTTCGCGCTCCGACGCGGGAGGAGGCCATCACGAAAATGGAACGCGCTCTTAATGAGTTCATCATTGAAGGCGTAAAAACCACCGTCCCTTTTCATCAGTGGCTTATGAAGCAGCAGGATTTCCGGGACGGCAACTTTGATACTGGATGGTTGGGCCAACAGGAACTGCCAAAGGGATAAAAGGCTGAACAATTTGGCTGGACTATTCTTTACTTAGCAGATGCAAGGTCAACACTATTCCCAACTCTACCGTCAGCTGCGCGAGGTCGATCCTAAGGATTACCAGCGTATCATTCGGAGGTACGAGGAACGGGAACGGGAAATTGGCCGACTTGATATTGTCGAGCACTTCGAATTAACCGTTTCCTACGTTGATGCGCTCTTTGAAACGGGCGCTTACCGCCAGCATCTGCTAATGGTGGAGCCCGTCATTGCGGCCAGTATTGCACACAACCTTCGGGAAGCTCCCGGAGTAGAAGGGGATGTCTTTCAGCATCTTCTCTTCAAAAAAGCCGTGAGTTGCTATCGACTTCGGCAATATCCAGAGGCAATACATCTTAGCAAAGAATTGATTCGGATCGATCCGAATCGAGAACTCTATCCACGCTTTTTGCGCGCCACCTTATTCAAGGCACAGTCAGGCGTAATGCAGTTTGGAAGGGGAGCGTTCATTTTCTGCATCCTGCTGGCTGCGGCAATTATTACCTTTGACCTGCTGTTTGTACACGCATTTTACCCAGACTATGTTAGTCTGATGCAAAGCCTGACGGTGATCACCTTTTTGTCCGGGCTGCTACTACTAACGGGGGCTTATTTATTAGCTTGGTATCGTGCAAACCGGCGGGCAGCCGGATTTCGGGGCAAAGAAGAGAACAAATGAGCAGGATTTGCACTACTATTGGGGTAGCTTTACTCCACCAATTACTTTAAGCGCTTCCCGCTAAGCGCTCACTCACAAAACATCTATCAGTGACTAAACCAACTTTAGTAATTCTTGCCGCCGGAATGGGAAGCCGCTATGGCGGTCTCAAACAGATCGACGGCGTTGGCCCCAGCGAAGAGGGCATCATCGAATACTCTATCTACGACGCCATTCGGGCGGGCTTTGGCAAAGTAGTCTTCGTGATCCGTAAAGACATCGAAGCCCCCTTTCGGGAAAAATTTGACGGAAAATTCGGAGACCAAATCGAGGTTGCCTACGCTTTTCAGGGCATGGACAGTTTTGTCCCCGCTGACGTAGACCACTCCAAACGGGAAAAACCCTGGGGTACTACCCACGCGATGCTGGTGGCTAAAGACGTTTGTAATGAACCCTTTGCCGTCATCAATGCGGACGATTACTACGGGGTGAAGGGCTTTCAGAAAATGGCTGCCTTCCTTACCGAAGAAGCCTCTTCAGACCTTTTTTCCATGTGCGGTTATGTATTACACCGGACGCTGTCCGATCATGGAACGGTCAACCGTGGTGTAGCAGCGGTGGACGAAAACTCTTTGCTGAAGGACGTTAACGAACGCTTGAAGATTTCCCGTGGCGAAGATGGTAAAGTGTCCTACCTCGGTGATGACGACCAACGGTATGGTCTTTCTGACGACGATGTCGTATCCATGAACTTCTGGGGTTTTGACCCTTCCATTTTCGATACTATCGAAAAAGGGTTTGCGGAATTTGCACGGGCAAACACCGATAGCCCGCGGGCTGAATACCTAATCCCTGAACTCATTGACGGTATGATCAAAGACGGTTCCGCCAAAGTGAAGGTACTCGTGACAGATGATAAGTGGTATGGTGTAACCTACCAGGAAGACAAACCCAAAGTACAAGAGGCTTTTGCTAAGCTTGTTGCGGAGAACACTTACCCGACACCGCTCTTTTCTTAGGAGACACACTGGTGTTAATGAATTAAAAACATGAGTCATCCCTAATTTTTGGGTGAGATGACCATGTATCCTGGCAAAGAATAGGGTTTTAGCGATCAGCGGACAGCATTCAGGCAAAACAGCTCTGAATGCTGTCCGCTGATCGCTTTTTTATGCCAACCAAGCTGG
>CALIGP010000024.1 GCA_938021455.1 uncultured Lewinella sp.
CCCCGTCCAATCAAATTTGATTGGACGGGGCACAAATGACCAGTCTAAACCTACTTTGGTTAAGCCCGACACAACCTACTTACGCAAGGTCATCCCTATGAGGGAAGATTAATTGCGCGAAGGGAAAAGACCTTGCAAACAAATGATGGCATGTAAGCCAAGGTAGGGGTCTCTGTTTTCGAAAGGCTGAGAACCTCCGGCATTACTCGTTGTGCCACCTGACGCCATATTTACTACCGTCGGAGCCGGGTCAGTACCGACGAAGTCGTTGTCCAAAAACTTGGCATTGGAAAGGTAATTACCCGTAGGATCGGGAGTATTGCCGGGGTCAGAACTGGCCTTTACCGTAAATTGGTGATTGTGGGAGGGGAGGTTTAGAGCCGTTAAAGTAGTGGAGGCTGTTCCACCTCTCTGCCCAAGTTGAACATTGGGAAGCCCCGGGCCTTGCCCGGGAGCAATTGGCGCACGCCCACGTAAATCAGGCAGTGCAAAAGTGGTTCGGCCATCTCCTCCATAAGTGGTTCCTAGTATTGAGAAAAGAGCTTGGTTTTGGCTTATGGCCAAAAGCTGTCCTTCACAAAAAGCCCAGCTGCGAGGCGCGAAGTTGCCCGCAAAATATCTTACTTCTCCGAGAGTTGGTTCCATTGTATTATTTTTTTTGACGAGTGAAAAAGCTATTCCTAAGGCTAGTAAAAGCGGTTAACTGGCTTACCGAAATTTTCCAACACTACCAAGCTACCGTTCATCGCCCGGTAAGTAGTTTTGAAGCCTTTTTGGGTTTCCTCCCGGCTCAGGATTTTCTTTGGCTGAAGTACCAACCAGGGTTTATCCTGACCCGTAAAATGGCCAAGAGACATTTGCTGTAGCGCAATCTTAAGCTGGGCTGTTTCTCTTTCGTTAAGCTGGTCGGATAAGCTGGTCGCCATCAGCGGTGATGCCAGTAAGCCTAAGCCCACCAATGAGAAACCAGAAATAAATTGTTTGCGGGTAATCATACTCGAGGAGGGATTAATTAGTTACGAGAAGGGAAAATACCCTGCAAGCAAACAATAGCATTCAGGCCGAGGTAAGGGTCTCTGTTGTCGAAAGCTTGAGAAGCGCCATTGTTTCCGGTTACGCCACCTCCTGCCATATCCACCAGGGTCAGATCCGGGTCAGGGCTAACGAAGTCATTATCCAAAAACTTAGCATTAGAGAGGTAGTTTCCCGTAGGGTCAGGTGTTGTACCTGGGTCAGAACTGGCCTTAACCGTAACCTGGTGATTGTGAGAAGGGAGGTTTAGGGCCGTTAAAGTCACGCTAGCAACTCCTCCTCTCTGACCAAGCTGAACGTTGGGAAGGCCTGGCCCTTGCCCAGGAGTAATTGCCGAGCGCCCTCGTAGATCTGGCAACCCAAAAGTGGTTCGGCCATCACCTCCATAGGTAGTCCCTAGTATTGAGAAAAGGGCGGTATTCTGTGCGATAGCCAGAAGTTGGCCGTGGCAAAAAGCCCAGTTGCGAGGGGCAAAGTTGCCCGCAAAATATCTTAGTTCTCCAATATATCCTTCCATTGTATTACTCTTTAAGTTGAGGGTAACTAGTTCAAGGTTTGCGCTTAGATTTTCAGAGCAGCCCCCAAGGTATCTAAGCCAACCCAGGTCGAGAAAACAACTGCAAGAGGCATTCCGACTCATTTTGCAGTCTTCCTCTTTTACTGATTAATAAAAGCGGGTAATTGATTGGCCAAAATTTTCCAGGACGACCATGCTACCATTCTTGGCCCGATAGGTAGTTTTGAAGCCTTTTCGGGTCTCTTCCCGACTTAGGATTTTCTCCGGCTGAAGATTCAGCCAGGGCTTAATCTGTTTTGTGGAATGGCCTTGAACGAGTTGTTGGAGAGCGAGTTCGAGTTCGGCCGTCTCTCTTTCGGTTAGAGCTTCGGCCTGGCCAACGGCCAACAGTGGCGAAGCCAATAAACCTAAGCTCACCAAGGTAAAACCAGACACAAACTGTTTGCGAGTAATCATGCTGAATGAGGATTAATTACGTGAAGGGTAAGTGCCTAATAAGCAAATGATGCCATACACACCAAGGTAGGGGTCCCTATTTTCAAATGATTGAGAACCACCCGTACTAGTCGTTGGGCCACTTCCGGCCATATCAACCACGTTCGTGGCTGAACCAGGGTCAATGAAGTCGTTGTCCAAAAACTTAGCATTGGAGAGGTAATTCCCCGTAGGATCGGGAGTAGTACCTGGATCAGAACTGGCCTTAACCGTAAACTGGTGATTATGAGAAGGGAGATTCTGCGCCGTTAACGTGACACTAGGTACTCCTCCTCTATCACCAAGCCGAACATTGGGAAGGCCCGGCCCCGTTCCTGGAGAAAGTGGCGAACGCCCCCGTAAGTCTGGTAATGCGAAAGTCGTTCGGCCGTCTCCTCCATAAGTGGTACCCAGTATAGAAAAAAGTGCACTGTTTTGTGAAATGGCTAAAAGCTGACCATGGCAGAAAGCCCAATTACGGGGCGCGAAGTTGCCCGCAAAATATTTCACTTCTCCGATAAATCCTTGCATAGTACAACCTTTTAAGGTTTGTGATTATAATAAGCTTCACCTAGAATTTCAGGGCATTTCCCTAACTCTATCTAAGTTAAACCTGAATGTATGTTAACGGGGTATTACCGGGAAAAGACGACCCGGGTTACACTACTGGTTTCTTTATTTTGAAACTTCACCAGGTAAACATCAGACGCCAATCCGGCCAGTGAGATGCTGTTCCCTGCTGCGTAATTGGTAATTCTTTTCACCACTCTGCCAGAAGAGCTTAGGATGGTTACTTCTCCTGCTTCCGTCGGTCCGGCTAGCACGAACAATCCGTTTACGGGATTAGGGAAAGCGGACAATGCGCCTTCTGCTGCGATACGATCAATCACAATGACGCGGGAATAAGAGAAGTCTCCGTCAAAATCCTCCTGCATTAAGCGGTAAAAATTCTGCCCGTTAAGAGGGCTAGTATCGTCGAATTGGTAGTTATCACCCAACTCACTGTTTCCAGCCCCCTCCAGGTATCCGATGCGAGACCAATTTTCACCATTGAGCGACCGCTCTACGTGAAAGCCTTGATTATCTTCCTCTGCGGATGTTTCCCAGAAAAGGCGCACATCGTTTTTATCGGTTAAGGTGCCGGTAAAAGAAAGCCAGTTGACGGGTAGTAAAGCATCGTTCTCGAGAACAAAGGGTTCAGCGCCTGTACAACCAAACGCATCCGTCCAGGTAGCATCAGCACTAGTAGATGGCTCGGCGGTGTCATCAGCATTAAAGAACAGGGCCTCTCCGTTCACGGCAAAAATCCAGACTCCGTCTGCAGAACTCCATTGGATGGTAAAACTTTGCCCAGGCATTCCAAAAATTGAACCTGTTCCGGCGTAACTTATCTTACCATCAACAACTATGGCTTCAGCAAGTGAAATGGGGGCATCTAAACAGGCACCTTCCACGTTGACTTGAGCCGAAAGTGGGATAAAGAATAATAAAAGTGTAATGAGAGACAATATTTTCATAATACAATTATAGCACTAAAAGATGTGACGACAATAATTGAGGCAAAAAAAAATGCATTTTTGTTCTGAACGACACTTTTTTCTTGATAAATCGCCTTTTTTATCTCCTAAACTGTATTTCATTGCTTCTCTTATCAGGTTAAAGTGGGCAGCCCTCTTGGTAATAAGATAAGGTCAAAAATCAGAAGTACGACTACTTACACTAAGTTTTTCGACGGATCGAGGGCTAACTACTTGCTTAAGTTACCCGGAGCCAGTACAACTTCTAATTAGTATCAGGCGTACCTACTTAAGCCACTACCTTTAGCCAATTCAAACGAAGTAGACATGCAATTTCTTCGCACCCCGGATGACCGCTTTGAGAACCTCATCGGTTATGGCTTCGCGCCACATTATGTTGATGTCAGTCACGGCTTACGGATGCACTATTTAGACGTAAACCCCGGAGCGGAGCGGCTCATCGTTTGCCTGCACGGTGAACCTTCGTGGAGTTACTTATACCGAAAGATGATCCCGCTGCTGGTGGCAGAGGGATACCGGGTTATTGCGCCGGACCTCATTGGATTCGGCAAATCAGACAAACCCCTTGCCGAAAGTGATTATACTTATCAGCGGCACGTGGACTGGATGCGGGAGTTACTTTTTGACCATTTGGGCCTACGCAACATCAATCTCTTCATTCAGGATTGGGGCGGCCTCATTGGGCTCCGCCTACTGGCCGAGCATACCGATCGCTTTGAGCGAGTAGCCGCGGCCAATACCTTCATGCCCACCGGTGAGCAAAACCTCGGCCTTGGTTTCGAACAATGGAAAGCCATGGCTGCTACCATGAATCCTTTTCCCGTAGGCAACCTACTGCAAGTTGGCACAGTCTCCCAGCTCTCCATTCAGGAAATAGCCGCTTATGATGCGCCGTTTCCCGACGAGACCTACAAAGCTGGCGTACGTGTTTTCCCGGCTCTCGTGCCCAGTAGTCCCAACGACCCAGCCACCCCCGCTAACCGAGCGGCCTGGGCAAAGCTACGAGAGTTACAGCTTCCCTTTTTGACTTTATTCTCTGATTCAGACCCCATTACTTCAGGCGTAGAGAAGTACTTTCAGAAAGCCATTCCCGGCACCAAAGGCCAGCCACATATCATCATGAAGAGTAGCGGGCATTTTTTACAGGAGGATTGTGCGGAAGAGTTGGTCGCAGCGCTCGTTCCTTTCTTTAAGGCTAAGGAGCCTTAGTTTAAAACTTTGCTTTCCTAAGCTCTTCTTTGCACCTGCGCTTGCGCCCGGATATGCCATCCCCATGACCAAGCCAAACCATTCACCCACTACCTTTGCTCCATACAGATGAAGCCCACGAGTGCAGCAAGCACTCCTATGCGGCAGCTATTATCAATCTACCCTACTACCAGACTATCATACTATGCTAAGTCGTCCTCGCCGCAACCGACAGTCCGCCGCCATCCGCGCCCAAATCCGGGAAACCGAACTGACGCCCGGTCACTTGGTGCAGCCCATCTTTCTGATGCCCGAGCCCGACGCCCGCCTACCGATCAAAAGCCTACCGGGTACTTTCCGCCTGGGTATCGACCAGGTTGTCAAAGAAGTCGCCGAATGCCGCCAGCTCGGTATTTACAGCTTCATTATGTTCCCCGCCGTACCGGAGGAGCACAAGGATAAAACCGGGACCTACGCCACCAGCGAAGAGAATTTCTACCTGCACGCTGCGACCCGGTTAAAGACCGAATTCCCCGATATCTGCCTCATCTCCGACGTAGCGCTAGACCCCTACAGCACCGACGGTCACGACGGCCTCGTCGTCAACGGGAAGATCGACAACGATCAAACCTTACCGCTGGTAGACGCCATGGCCGTTGCTCAGGCTCGCGCCGGATTCGACGTCATCGGCCCTAGCGAAATGATGGACGGGCGCATCGAAAGCATCCGCCGCGCGCTGGACGCGGAAGGGTTTACGGACACCTCCATCATGAGCTACTGTGCTAAATACGCGAGCGCTTTCTACGGCCCTTTCCGCGATGCCCTGGACTCCGCCCCCAGACAACTCGAGGACGTACCCACCGACAAAAAGACCTACCAGATGGACCCGGCTAACCGCCGCGAAGCCCTCCGGGAAGCCGCCCTCGACGCGGCCGAAGGCGCCGACTACCTCATGGTCAAACCCGCCATCAATTACCTCGACGTCATCCGGGAACTCACCGACGCGCACCACCTGCCCATCGCCGCTTATCACGTCTCGGGCGAATGCGCCATGCTGCTGGCGGCAGCAGAACGTGGCTGGCTGGATTACCCGTCGGCGGCAAGCGAAGCCCTCCTCTCCATCCGTCGGGCGGGGGCGAGCGTGATCATTAGTTATTTTGCTAAGGATTTTGCTACTTGGTATGGGCAGGGGAAGGTTAATTTTTAGCCTAACTTTCCTGGCGAGAGAACGTAACACTCCACTACTTCTCCGCATAAATGATCTATGAAGTCCACCACATTTTTTTTCCTGCTACTATTCCTCACCGCGCACATCGCCCACGCCGAAAACCCCTGTAGCATTATGCAAGCCAGTCAGGCTGGTGGTAACTGGGGGCTTGGTGCACTCCACCTGCCAGCGTGCAGTGGCCTTGATGTTTTTGCGGATTTTGATGGCCGTTTCAGGGTAGCCAGGTTATGGTCTGATGAATTCGGCAGGCTAACCTATCTTGACAATCATACGCGTTCCGTTCCACGCAACGAGCGGGTACTCATTGGAAGTAAAAGTTATTTGAAAATTTTTGAGCAGCGAGGAAACGCTTTGCTGGTGATGATGGCATCCGCCCCGCAAGACACTTACTACATTATTCCTTCCGGGCAAGAACTAGCGAAAAATTACCGACCGTATGGCGAGATGTTTTCCGCATCTATTCCTGGCATCGAAGAGAACCCGTGGCTCGGTTACCTGGGGGTGAACCTGCAACAAAGTTGTATGCGGTTGCGAGCATCGGCTGGGTTGAATGCGCAGATAATTGAGTGTATTTCTTCCAATGACTTTCCCGACCCTGGAGCCTTCAATTATATTCAACTCAAGCGAATGGAGGGCGATTGGGCATATGTGGAAGTCATTGTCCACAATAAACCTTTAGATCATAAAGAGGACGAAGGTTACTTCGGGTCGGATGGCTGCTGGCCCACTTCCCGGTCAGTTAGCGGCTGGATGAAAATCATCGATGATGATGGCTATCCCAATTTGTGGTATCCAGTCAGTGCCTATTGACCCCAATCATTTTCAACCAATA
>CALIGP010000025.1 GCA_938021455.1 uncultured Lewinella sp.
CACAGAAAACAAGAAGACAATGACGGAACCCAGATAGATTAGCGCGTAATTGTTGAAGAGGACCGCCACCAGATAGGCCCCGACCCCAAAGGCCCCCGAAATCGTCTGCATGATGGTGAAGCCTTTAGTGCGGGCCTCTCCTTCGGGGGTAACATCTGCAATGATCGAGCGAGCAGGGTTAAAGCTTATGTTGATAGCCAGATCGAGCGTCAGCGCGACCGTGAGGGCAACGGTAGCGATAGCTCCAATGCCCAATCCCTCACTAATAACGCCCAAGTAGGGTAATGCCAGAATCATCAGGGCTGCAATGGTTCCACCAATGACGATAAAGGGCCGCCGCCGGCCACCCATAAACCAAACGTTATCACTCACCACCCCGACAATCACCTGCCCTAAAATGCCGGCTAACGGCCCGGCCAGCCAGACTAAGCCAATTTCTTCAAGATTGAGACCGTACTGGGTGTTTAAAATCCAACTCAGGGCCGAAATTTGTACACATAGAGCGAAGCCCATCGCGGTGGCGGGCAGGGACAATAGGGCATATTGGCTGCGGGAGAGATTGGTGGAAGGCATGAGGGGTGTTTTACTTATCGATAATTGGAGAGGAAAGATAGGGATCGCTGCGCGATAGAGAGTGCACGCAGAAGGACGCAGAGGGGGCGGAGGGACGCAGAGGGATCGCTGCGCGATGGAGAGTTTATGCAAAGGCATGAAGAACGCAGGCCATCTACCTATAATTTATTCACTATCCGGTTGAAGCCGGGAGGGTAGAGAATCCGCTCACAGCGAAAATTAATGAGCAAACCAAGCTTATAGCCCGAGAGCACCAATTGGGTCGTGATTTGCTTAAAATCAACTGTAGTGAGCTGTTTGATGGCCTTCAATTCAAGGACGACTTTTTCGTTTATCAGGATATCGATCTTGAAGGCTACAGTATCCCGAAGCCCCTCCTCATCGATATACACCGGCACCTGACTTCGGGGCGATAAACCAGCCTGTTTTAAGCGGACCATCAAAATCTTCTCATACACCGACTCGTACAAACCCGGGCCATATTGCCGATGAACATCCAGTAAAATCTTCCGGACGATGTAAGTAATTTCATTCTCTGTCATAGGGTAGTTTTTAAATATTTATCTAAATAATTTTTCCAAAACTCCTGCACTCCTCATATCTCCCTCTGCTGCGAAGCAGCCACTCTGCGTCCTTCTGCTCCTTTCGCGTCCATCTGCGTGAAACCCCTCATCCCAGCTGCAAAGCAGCCCCCTCAAAAAGGTAAACTATCAAATAGCGACCCCTCCTCCTCCATCTCCTCCAAATCCACCGACTCCACGAGAAAAAGCGTTTTCATCGCCCGCGTGATGGCTACATACTTCAGATTGGTTTCCTGTTCTTTTTCCCAGTCTTTTTGTCCTTGCCGGGAGAAGGGCAATTGATCGTAATCGATGATGAATACCCGTTCTTCCTCCA
Organism: uncultured Lewinella sp.; assembly: GCA_938021455.1. Lineage (GTDB taxonomy): Bacteria > Bacteroidota > Bacteroidia > Chitinophagales > Saprospiraceae > Neolewinella. The sequence goes on from CALIGP010000025.1 coordinate 1,471, forward strand.
GGCCTTTGGCCCGGTGGATGGTGGAGAGACGAATGGCGTTTTCTTTAGCGGAGACGAAGGCTTTGATGCGCTCCAGGATGGCGGAGACCGACCGGCAATCCTTCTGCCAGAGCTCGTATTTTTTGTGTAAAAACTCCAGCCGCTTTTCGAGGTACTCCGTTTCTACCTGCAGGTAAACTTCGCGGTCAGAAGCCTTAGCGATCTTCTGGGCGTTTTGGCGGATGACCCACATATTCCGGCTAAAGACCTGTTGCTTCAGGGTGTCAAAGTCACGGTAACGCGCCTTGATATTCGCCTGCCGCTCGCCCTGTTTGAAGAGGACCTTAAGTTCGCCGATGAACTCCGCAGCCTCGTCGGGGGCCACGTGCACCTTCACGTTCTTGTCAATAAACTCAAAGACAAGAATCAAGAGTGGAGCACGGAAACGGCTGATGATTAGGTCGCCGGGTCTGGCAACTGCGGTAACGTCTTCGATCCCGATCTCCGTTATCTTTCCCTTAGCGCGTTTAGCCCCAACGATGTCTTCCCGGATTTCCTGTGCCAGAGCGATCACCCGTTGCGGACAACGGAAACAGGTCGTAAGCGGCAACTGCGTAGCCCGCGTCATCCGTTTTACGCGGGCGAAGGATTCCACGTCAGCGCCGGTGAAGCCATAGATGGACTGGCGGGGATCACCGACGGCGAGGACACGGCTTCCCTGGCGGCCGTATTTGGCCGCTACTGCAAACTGAGCTTTGCTGAGATCCTGACATTCATCAATGAAGATCCAATCGTATTTCACCGAAGAACCTAACTGCCAAACGAAGGGTAGGTAGATCATATCGGTAAAATCGATGATGTAGCTGCGGGCCGCCATTTCGGTTCCTTCCTTCAGCAGCAAGCGATGCATCCGGTGGTAGAGCTCCAGCTCATCGTGAAAGATTTTGCTGTTCTCCTCCGTATGGGTGAAAATGCCGAAATGGCGTACCATCTGCTCGAAAGCCTCATAGGTAGGTCCGTTCAGTACGGCCCGATGCTTCTGGTTGATGTTCAGCAAGCGCTTCTGTACCCGGTAGAGTAAGTTCTTGATGGCAAAGGTTTGCCGGCTGTCGTCCTTGTCTCCAGGGTTAAGCCCGTTGAGTTCGATCAGCGCTCGAAGGTCGGGTTGCAGCTTTTGCTGCATGGCTTCGCTTTTGAAAAGCGTTAGGTATTTGTGCTCGTTTAGTTGCAGCCGGTTACCATAATCACTGTTCTCCCGCAAAATTTGAAAGCCCAGGGCGTGAATCGTTTTCACCGTCACGGCGGGCATTCCCTTTGCCTTGAAGCGGCGCCCGATTTCGGTAGCAATGCTGTTGTTGAAGGCACAAAACAATACCCGGGCAGGCTCCGCCGCAAAGCGGGCACACTCCATGATCGTCGTGGTTTTTCCTGCACCGGCAACTGCGTCGATGATACCGTGTCCCTCACCCTCACGGACGAATTTGAAAATGGCCTGTTGTTCGCGGGTGAAAGTCAAAGTGGTGAGGGCTGCTGAGGGCTTAAAGGTAGACAAAAAACAACAATTAATAGTTTATTTTATTAAAAAACACATTCCAAGGGCGCGGGCGCAGGTGCAAAGGTTCTTAAAAAAGCAAACAAGAGGAACACATTACACGGCGCTGCGCGCCTGGGCTCCCCGGATTGCGCCGCGACTTCGTCGGCGGCTCCATCCGGGGCTAAGGAGGTTCAACCCCTACGGGGTTTCACTAAATTGACGAAATTCGTCTGGAGCAAAAGTCCATTCCGGAGTTCTCACCCAATCCTTAAACTCATCTACCTTATACCAGGGGCTCCCGTCTTCCGCCGATGGGTTTCGTAGCACGTGAATGTCCTGCGCCGGCATATAACCCTGGGCCAACAAAACGCGGACTTCCCCCGTCTCCGGCTGTACCACCCGGTCCACCACAATGACCGCGTGCCCCGGGCTTCCCCCCCGAATGAAGACATCCCCAACCTGAATATCTGATACTGACTTAAGCTCCAGCTCATGCACCAGGGAGGCCGTCCCGGCATAAGAGAAAACCATTGTCAGGTATTTCCGGAAAGCGGCATAATCGGGGGTCGCTCCGCGGGAAGGCGTCCAGCTAACGCGATTTCCCTTTACGGAAATTCGTTCACCTCCGCGCCAGCGGCGGTAGTCGGCCTTAAAGCCACTCACGAAATTGAAGTGGATGTCATCATAACGCTTTGCGTCAAATAGGTACTCCGCCCGCAAGCGCATGATGGCATCAGCACATTGCTGGAGGTCACGGGTACCAACGTCCATGTCCAGTACGGCGGCGTGGGCCGTTTGGTTACCTTTCAAGGCTCCGTTGAAGAGATAAACCTGGCTACCCGCTGGTTTAAGCGGCTGGTGGCGAAGGAAGTAAGCAAACCCATCGGCAGGGTAAATGCTGCGTTCAAAACCTTCCGGGGCCATAAAACGGGTAGCGATAGTGGTTCCTTCAGGATTAATCCATCGAAAGGACTCTTTAGCCGGAGGTGAAGATGCCGGAGGTTCCCCCTGAGCGGGAGCCTTCCCGCAAGTGATTAGGGTGAGCAATAAAAACAGCGGGCATAAAGTTCGCATATCTATTCGGGTCAGGTTCGGAGATATAACGGTCTTCTATCCCTGCTTCTTACCCCATTCACTTGCACCTGCGCTCCGGCGCCCTAAAAGACCTGCAGCACACTACCAAAGCGGCCATCAACCGATCTAAGGAAGTACAGACCGGAAACCAGATTATCAGTCGACACGTTCGTGCTCCTGCCCTGGCTGCGGAGTTGATGTACCTGACGCCCGGTGACATCATAGATTTTCAGATCAACACCCAGGCTTTCGGCCGGAAGGTCCAGCCGGACGGCCGTGCCCCGCTGCACAGGATTGGGGAACGCTTTGATTCGGATAGCGGACGGCACCGTCGGAACACTGCTAACATTGTCCGCAAAAATACTACTCGCCAGTGCGAAGGCATCATCTCCGATGTCAATCCCGATAATGCGCCCAGGAACGTCATCCGCTGGCGGGTGAATACCTCCCCAGATACGGCTCAGGCTCGTCTGGTCAGAGGCGTCCCGGTAAGTCGCCCACTGCAAGACGACATCAACACTTGGGCCCTTCTCGAAGACCAGGAAGGAATCTTTTTCCGCGACAAACTCCCCTACCCCGCCAGGGAAATAGGGAGTACCCGTAATTTTTTCCAGCACCGTTGCTGCGGCAGAACTATACGTTGAGTGGCCGGAAATATAGCCCGCGAAATTGGGCGTCACGAAGGTGGGGCGTTGGTAAGGGTACCACATGGTAGGATTGATCCAGCCCACCCCGGCTACGTCCGTTGCCGGATCATCGATGGCATCCGGCCCGATCCAGGACCTGGCTTTTACCATGGCCAGCGTAGTAACATTTTCAAGTTCTGCAAAGTCCGTAATTCGTTCAATATAGCCCGAGTCATACTTCATCCCGAATTGGTTGTAGTTCGGGTCCGTCGTTTCACTTGCTTGGCCGTTCTTGGCCATCCAGCGGATGGCAGAAACGGGGCGGATGTAATCGTAAGCTCCTTTGATACTCCAGGCAGTAATCGCTGCATCATGCATAGCACCGCCTAGTGTGAGGTAGGCCTTCACGTCATATTCCAAGCTATCGAGCACTGGTCCTTCACCGGCAAAGCGACGTTCAAAGAGCGGGTGATCCATCACCTTGTTCATAATCGTAAACCAGTGCCCTGGTGGTGTTTCGCTGGCCGGTCCGTCGGCCCAAAACTCTGCCAGCACCCGCGTGTAATCGCCCCTTGGCACTACGTTCGGGGGGTAAGGTTCGCCCGTTACCGGGTTAAGGGGGTGACCGTTAGCGCCGAAGGTACCTCCTTCGTGTTCTTTGTAGAATTCCGGATAATCCGCAAAATCGGTGGGGTAATCTCCCTGAAAATTACCTCTGGCGCCAGGTGATATGTCGTACATCACGCCATCCGTCGGATCCAGGTGGGCAGACCATTTCACCACCATCTCAAATCCCCAGCGGTACATATCGAAGTCTTCTCCTCCTTCATTAGACCAACGTGGTGGAGGGCCTGGATCGTGATAGATCGGACTATTGCCATACTGTACACCTTGCTGTGGCATAGTCATATCGTCTTCACCAAGGGCGAAGGGGGTTACTTTACCCCACTCTGCGCCCAGGAATGGCAAAATCGCGTTGCCCAATACATTACCGGACTGGTCAATCACCGTCCCCGGAAACTGAAGGCTTTGCCAGCGGTTGGGGTCCAGGATTCGGAAAGCAGAAAACGGATTAGTAAACTGCAGGGCCGGGTTTATCGGGTCAGGATAGTCAACGTTAGCGTAGTCTCCCCGCTCATTGCTCCCATCTTGCTTGCCGAAGTCGATGATCTGTGCGGCAATGTAATTGCCCAGATCAGCGGCTGTGCCTCCTTTATAATCGATTCCGTTATAAGCCGGGTCGTAGCCCAGTTCGTTCATTAGATCAAAAGCATCTAACAGGATATCTCCCCCCCGGGGAGAGCCCTGATACCGATGTATAAGCAACCGGAAGGCGGCGTAGCTAACGGCTTCCCGGGCAGCAGCATCGGGATCTTCAAAGATCGGAATCTGCCATTGCTCGATGGGCAGACTAAATTCTCCCTGCGTACTGGTCATCAGGCAGGGGCTACCGTTTTCGGTAACCAGCGACCAGGCGTCGTACATCGCCGCAGAAATGTGGTATAGGTTCCGAGCATGGACGACCGGGCGCGCGAAGTCACGGCGGATGGCTTCCAGCAGTTGCTCATTCCATTGCCGAGCCACTGACTGTTCTTCCTGGGCGCTCACCGCAGGTGCAAAGGAAAGGACAAGAAAAGCAAGGGAAAGCAAACGTAAAATTCCGGTACGCATTATGAGAGTCGTTTTCAAGGTTTGGGATCTCCTCAAAGATAATACTGTAATGACGTAACACGACGTTTTGGCCGCCTCTTCACAAAGGTTTAGGAAACTGTATGACAAAATTCAGACGACTGCTGACGGCAAATTATTCCTTCTGAGAATCGACGAACGGCTACATCTTCCCCGAACCATCCTCTACACGTTCCGTTTCTGGGGTATATCTTACCGCCCTATGTCCTTAACCTGGATTGGCTTTATTGCCTTTGTAGCCCTGCTACTTTTCCTCGATCTCTTTGTCCTGAACAAAGAAGATCACGTGCCCCGTACCCGCGAAGCACTGAAATGGACGGCGATGTGGACAGCCATCGGGCTGAGTTTTAGCGCCATTATTTGGTTCGCCTATGGAAACGGATGGATTGACTCCGAACTATCTCCCGAAAAAGCGACCATCAATTACCTGACGGGCTACCTGGTGGAGCTGTCCCTGAGTATGGACAACGTTTTCGTTATCGCGCTCATCTTCAAATACTTCAAGGTGCCGGCAAAATACCAGCACCGCGTCCTTTTCTGGGGAATTCTGGGAGCCATCGTCTTTCGGCTGTTGATGATTTTGGCCGGGGTCTATTTATTAGAGCAGTTCGACTGGATGTTCTACGTTTTCGGTTTGCTCTTACTCTACAGTGCCGTTAACCTGTTTGGTCAGGAAGACGATACACCTCCCGCAGAAAACCCCATTATCGTCTTTATTCGCAGGCTGGTGCCCGTCACCAAAAGTTACCACGGCAATCACTTTTGGATCAAGCGCAAAGGTATTCGCGCCGCCACTCCCCTCTTCATCGCTCTAATGATGGTGGAAACTACGGATGTGGTCTTCGCCATCGACTCCATCCCCGCCATACTCGGCATCACGACGGACTCGTTCATTGTCTTCAGCTCCAACATCATGGCCATTTTGGGATTGCGGTCGCTCTACTTCGTCCTTAGTTCCATGATGGACAAATTCGGCTACCTGAAATACAGCCTCGCCCTTATCCTTGTTTTCGTTGGCGTAAAGATGCTCTTGCATCAGGTTTGGCACGCGCCGGACTGGGTGTCTTTAGTCGTCATCTTTGTGCTGCTGACCGGGGGAGTTGTTGTTTCGTTGATGTTGCCTCCGGAGAGTGATTAAGCAGGTTACAGGTTACAGAGTACAAGTTGCAGCCCTCCTTGAATCTTGTAACCCGTAACCTGCAACTTGTAACCTGCCCCCCCCCTAACTCATCATATCCCGATAATAAGTAGCCTCCGTCACCGCAGCCCAGGGGGCTGCTTTACGCTGAAACTCCTGGATGGAGGCGAACACTTTTTTGGCAAAGGGGTCGGATTCTGCGTAGGCGGCAATTACTTCATCGGCTGCGATTCGGGCGGCATCGATTACTTCTGGCGCAAGAGATTTAATGGTGAGCCCAGGTACCTCCTTCAGCTTTTCCAGGTACTCAGCGTTCTTTGCCTCGAAGGCGGAAATGGTGTACATGTTGATGTAATGGGTAGCCAACTCGAAAATCCGCTGCAGGTCCGCAGGCAGACTCTCGTATTTGTCTTTATTGACGAAAAACTCGAAGGCCGTTCCCGGCTCATGCCAGCCGGGAGAGTAATAATATTTAGCAATTTCGTGAAAGCCCATGATATAATCGTGATAGGGCCCCACCCACTCCGCAGCGTCGATGATGCCCCGCTCCAGGCCAGTGTACAGTTCTCCGCCGGGGAGCAAGACCGGGGTACCACCGAGTGCTTCCAGCACCCGGCCGCCGAGGCCGGGCATTCGCATCTTCAGGCCTTTATAGTCAGCGATCGTATTAATCTCGCGGTTGAACCACCCGCCCATCTGTACGCCAGTATTGCCACCGACGAAGGGTACCAGGTTATAGTCGGCGTATAACTCCCGCCACAGTTCCATTCCGCCGCCACTGAGCAGCCAGGCATTCATCTGTTGGGCATTCAGCCCGAATGGGAAGCCCGCAAAGAACTGGGCTGCGGGGGCCTTACCCGCCCAGTAGTAAGCAGCACCGCTGCCCACTTCAGCAGCCCCCTGTCTCACGGCATCAAATGATTCCAACGCTGGTACTAACTCCCCTCCGCCGTAAACCGTAATATTAAGTCGCCCACCGCTCATTTCCCGACAAAGGTCCGCCAACATTTGGCAGCCTTCCCCAAGAATGGGAAAACCTGGCGGCCAGGTGGTGACCATTTTCCAGTTAAAGACCTCTCCGCTCACCGTTTGTTGCCGGCTTTGGGCGTGCCCTTTACCCCCCATCAAGCGTAGAAAAACAGGTAAGCCGATGGTACCTGCAGCCAAAGATTTAAAAAAAGTGGAACGATTCATAAGGGAGAATAAGTTTGGTCCGACGCATAAGCAAAAAGGTCGGAGAGCCCGGTTAAAATCAGACAGATCTATAAATAGGCAACTCAAATTGGGCTGGCTAAAGTACTACCCAAGCAACTGAATAGTACTGATAGCTAACAGATTTCCCGCTAAAAGCTTCCATAATTGTATCTTCGCAAAGAGCTTTTTTTCTACTACCAACTAATGTTTCCCATGTTCCTACGCTTTTTCTTCTGTCTGCTACTGGCGGGAGGCCTGTTCGCGTGTAAAACCGATAGTGCCCCGACTGCTTCCGACAACAATGACGATTCCCCCGTCATCAGCTTCAAAAATACGGATAACACCGCCCGGATAGCCTTGCGGGTAGAGCCTCCTGGGCTTAACCCCGTACTGTCCACCCAATCTTCTACCCGCTACGTTGGGGAAATGATTTTCCAGACGCTTAACAGTATGGATCCGGATAACTTTGAGCAAATCCCCTTTCTGGCCAGCCTGCCCGACATTGCCAAAGAACCAGGCGGAGGTGTCTCTTATTCCTATCTGATTGACGAACGTGCTACCTGGCCCAATGGCCTTCCGGTAACGGCGGCAGATGTGATCTTCAGTCTCAAATTGGTGCTCAATCCACTAGTTGCCAGCGGTGCCTACCGCCCATACTATGATATGGTGAGTAGCGTAGTGACCAGCCCCAACAACGAGCGCCGCTTCAAGGTAATGTGCAAACGCCCCTACCTGATCGCCCAGGAATCACTGGGCAGTCTTGTTGTTTACCCCGAATACGCCTACGACCCGGAGCGGTTACTGCGCAAAATCCGGTTGGGTGACCTGACAACCGACGCCAGCGCCGAGCGGCTCGCCAAAAACAGTGATGAACTAAAAACCTTCTCGGAGGCCTTCTCCGATCCGGACCTGGCCAATAACCCCGAGAGGATCGTTGGTAGCGGCCCTTACCAACTCGTCAGCTGGGAGCCAGGCCAGCAGCTTACTCTCGAACGCCGGGAGAAGTACTGGGGTAGCAAAAGCCGGGATAGCTGGCTTAAGGCCAAGCCGGAGTCTATCATCTTCCAAATCATTGGGGATAATGGAACAATGGCCAACGCCATCCGCGATGAAGCCGTTGACGTAGTGGTTGACATGAGCGTAGATCAATTTAAAGAATTACGGGATGACGATTACCTAAGTGCCCGCTATGAGTTTGGCACCATCCAGAGCCTGAAGTATTTCGGTTTACTATTCAACCAGCAGCACCCCTTATTCAAGGACGCCAGCACTCGCCGGGCACTTACTCACCTCGTGGATGTTGACGCCATCATTGACCAGTTATTCCCCAACGGCTTGGCCAATCGGGTCAACGGTCCCATTCTACCCGGAAAATCGTACTACAACGAAGACCTTCCGGAAATTCCTTACTCCCCCGAAAAAGCCAGTGAGCTACTAAAGAGTGCTGGCTGGGAAGACAGCAACGGTGACGGTACCCTCGACAAAGAGATAGACGGTAGCCGGCAGGAGTTTTCCTTTCAGTTCCTGATCTTCCCTTCTCCTACCAGTGACGCTGTCGGTGCGCTGGTCTCCGAATGGATGGGAGAAGCAGGTATTGAGGTAGAGATCGTGCGGCAGGATTTCAGGGCACTCTACGGTGAATTGAACAAGGGGAATTTCGCCCTGGCGATTATCGGACAAGGCTTCACGCCTAATCCGGACGAGTTCACGCAGGTATGGGCTTCTACCTCTGTCCCTCCCAACGGAACTAACCGAGGCGGATTTGCCAATGCAGAAGCAGACAAACTGATCAATCAAATCAAAGTCTCGCTTAAGGAAAGCGACCGGGAACCGCTTTACCGCCGTTTCCAGGAGATTCTATACGAGAACCAGCCGATGATTTTCCTCTTCTCCCCCGCTGATCGGGTAGTCGTTTCCAAACGATTCGATTTTGAGCCATCGTCTATTTCTCCGAACGTAGACTTTAATGCTTTGGAGAAGAAGGAGTAGGGCTCAAGTTGCAGATTACAGGTTGCTGGTTGTAAGTTACAGGTTGCTGGTTGCAGGTGCTGGATATAACCTGAACCTTGCAACTTGCAACCTTGCAACCTGCAACTTGCAACCTGCAACCTTAAAGTCAAGTTAACGACAACTTCCACCCCCGCGAAAAATCTATCTTTGCGGGAACAGACACGAGTACCCCCTTCTTACTACTCTACATCCCCAAGTACTTACTTTACCTTTCGTATGAAACTTTTACTGACACTTCTTTGCTGTCTTCCCCTCTGCTTGTTAGCCCAGGTGGATACAACAGAAACTACTGCTCCTAGCGCAGACATTGACACTACCATCTACGACATTGCGGATGAAGCGCCCCGTTTCCCTACTCCCTGCGAGACACTAGACACTACCGCTGCGGCGAAATCTGAATGTGCTCAGATCGGTTTGCTGGATTACATCAACCGTCGCGTACTCTACCCCGCCGAAGCACGGGAGAAAGAAATCAGTGGGATGGCCGTAATCGGTTTCGTTGTAGAAGCGAATGGCATCATCTCCAAAGCGCGCATTCTGCGCGACCCGGGAGGAAACCTGGGCCTGGCAGCACTGCGAAGCGTAATCGGCATGGCCAACCAGGTCCGCTGGAGGCCAGCCATCAAGGATGGTAAGCCGGTGCGGTTCAATTTTGTACTGCCCATTCGTTTCCGGCTCGAAGAGCCAAAGCCCTACGTACTATCGGGGCAGGATACCATCTATACCGAATTAACCAAAGCGCTGAGCTTTACGGGCAATGACGGCCAGTTGGGGAGCTACCTGACTGAACAAGTTAAATATCCGGCGATCGGGGAAGACAGTTGCCAGACGGGGCAGTTGGATCTGCAGCTACTCGTTCACCCGGATGGCAGAGTGGATGTACAGGATATTATCGATTACAATGACCTGGGCACCGACTTCACCTTTGAGGCCATCAACGTAGCCACCCAGTCTTATGGCAAATGGAGCCCGGCCGAATACAATGGCCGGCCCGTAACCGCTGCCTATAATGTGAGTTTTTCCTTTGCGCCTGAGTCTGAAGCTTGTGCCCAAACGGTGACCGCTTACAATGAGGCCATTACGCTGATCAACGAAGGCCAGCAACTCGTTCAGGATAGTACAACGCTGGAAGCCGGCCTTGAGAAGATGGACCGCGCCGTGGCTTACTTCCCCAACGATGGTCGTTTCCGGATCGTCCGTGGTCAAACCCGGATGGACAATAACCTGCTACTGGGTGCCTGCGAAGACCTTACGATGGCCAAGCAGATCTCCCTGATTGATTGGTACGACTCAGTCTTGCCGCTGATCTGCCGAGAGGTAGAGGAGGAAGAGTAGACGGTAGTGTTGTAGACGGTAGAATTGTAGTCGGGTAGATTCTACCGTCTACCAAATTACCAACTACCCGACTATTAAGAAGGCGCTGACGCAGGTGCAGAGAATTTCTCAGGGTGCAGTGTAGCCCTGGGTTGAGGAGCTCCTGCTCCGAAAATACGAGCCCGCAGGGTGAGCCACTCATCAATTGCACGCTGCTACGCAGCTGGTTTTTCGGAGCAGGAGCTCCTCACCCCAGGTCGTTAATAATTCAATAAGTCTTGAGCAGCATCCAACCGCTGACCGTTAATTCTTGTCTTTGACGCATGAACAGACTCCATACACTGCTCTTACTCGTCTTCCTTTGCACCGGCGTCAGCGCCCAAACGCCCATGCTGGCCACCAAACTGGAACAAAGCTGGGAACAAGCACAGCGCTGGCAGGAACTCAATGAACTGGACGGTCGCTTTCGCTTAATGGCCCCTACAGAACTACGGCATAAGGTAGACTCCGTAGAGACGGCCCTGGGCATGCAGGCCTTTCATACTTTCCACCTGCAGGCTCCCGACAAAAACAGTGCTGAAAACATTATTTACGCACTGAGCTACGTCGATTATCCGGCCGGATCCCTCCACCACGACAGTCTGGAACTGGTCAGTGAATTCCTACTCAATACCGAAGAAGAAGCCGCCGTCGCCGTCGGTGGAGACATTATTTATGCTGCGGACAAAACCCTGACCGGTTACCCCGCCCGCCAATGGCGCATCGAT
>CALIGP010000026.1 GCA_938021455.1 uncultured Lewinella sp.
CAAGCATGTTTTAACCGAGAGCAGCAGAATTTTAACTGCCATAGGCACAGAGGAGCTACTTCTTGTGCATATAGACATAAATTACGTGCAAGCTTGCATAATACGGCGCGGGCGCGGGCGCAGGTGCAGAGGGAAATTCGAGGAGCGAGGTGTTGTGCCCAATCCGTTACAGGCTGGAGAGCAAACGCTCACCGCGAGGCTGCACTACATCATCATCTTGTCCAAAAGTCTCCGTATGCTCTGACGATACGGTTGGTTTTGTTTGGATTTTCCCTACGCAACCTATTTTCATCACCCCAACTTCTCTTTCTCCACAAACCCAAACAACTGTATAACTCCAAAAGTGCCGATCAGCCCAATAATTGAAGCCATGATGTCATAAGGGTCATAAACGTTATTTCCACCAATATTATGCCACTTAAGCTCTTGAGAGAGAACGTAAATCGCAGTTAAACTAACTGCCAATAGGTGAATAGATATATCTCTTATGGAGCCTAATTTCTCCCTGAAATACTGACGCCCCTGTAAGAGAATCCCCGTCAATATAAGTGTACCAATAATCGCTTCAATTAGGTTTGGAATGGAATAGGTAATAACTTGAAGCACCTCAGGTAATTCTTGCTTCAGAATCCATGGCCTTATGTACATCTTATTTAGAATGAACGCAAGAGCTGCTAGTCCAAACAAGTACCTAATGTATTTTTTTATTGGTATTTCTTTCATCTTATTTATTGGTAATATCGCAAACTTGAGCAATTCCAACTAAAGAACGACTTTGGTTCAGAAAAAACGCACCAGGCTATTAGATAAAAAGTAAGGCATTACCCACGTCCGCGCCCCTAAAAGTCCCCTTACTCAAACCGACAGGTCAATTCCACCTCAGGCTCCATGACGTAAGTAAAAACAAGAGACTCCTTCTGCAGGGGCTGTTCAATCGTCATTTCCAATGGCAGGCTTAGGGGAGATTCATTTCTGTACAGCCATATGTCGCCCCGGACATGCACCCGGGTATCCAATATCAGCTTACTGGTAAAGCCTCTGTCCAATGACTTCAGGTCCACCATTTTCTCCGGTAATTTGGCGGGGATAGGGCCGGAGTGCGACGCGATGGCCTCGCGGACATTCAAGACGTCACTCATTGCATGCTCCTCGGCATCAGCCCCTTCATCAGGGCCAGGTGAGCGAGACAGGCTCAATATCACGTTTTCCGGGATCAATACTACTTCCTTACGAAACTGAGGAAGTAGGTTCATTAGAATAGGAACATAGCATTCCCGGAACAAGACGGCGTCCAGTGTTTCACTGATGAGCATATGAAAGGTACCTGCTTCGGGGACCTTGAAGGTGGTGGCATCTGCGGTGTAAAATGCAGCGACGTGTTCAGATAGCCCCAGGGCGTCGATCAGTCGCTTAGCGGAGGTAACTGACTGTTCATTAATCTCCAGTAAAGAGAACTGTACTTCGTTGGAGGCAAAGAGCGGAGCCGCTAAGGTCATCAGCGTAGCGTAGGGCCCACAGCCCGCATAGAACACCTTGATTAATTCACCGGGACGTTTCTTCTGTTCGTCCCGGATACCCAAAACAATTGCCCGGAGGAACTTGGTCGTCCGCTGATAATCGAGCAGGCATTTAGCGGCATAGTTCAGGCCCAGGGCTTTGCCCTTCGCTGCCGGGATGGCAGCCAGATGCTCGATGGTCATATCGTCTCCCGATACTTCCGTGATGCGCTGAAAGTGAGCGTGGATTCCGTTGATTTTTTCTTCGGCCTCTGATGCGCTGAGGAGGTCATTAGAAACAGCGGAAGTGAATGCTTCGATGATGGCACGGGCTTTGGGTTCGGTCATGGTGGACACTCGTTTTAGAACAGGTACTGTCGGTTTGTTGCTGGATTAAGGTACGGGCTTTTGTTTAGGAGGATGAACAGTATAGAAAGTAGTTTGTAAGATCTGAAGCTGGGTATAGGTCTACTGCAACGTTAAAAAACCTCTCCCCTGGCCCCTTTTGCTTCGCAGCTTCTCCGCAGACTTCTTCGAGTCCGCTCCGAGGTCCGCAGGAGAGAGGAGACATCTCTAGCAGCAAAATACAGGAACATGCCATTTGACATATGCACTAGAAAGCACATCCGTCCGGCAACGGTGCTTCCGTTTCCAGACTGCCAGCAAAATCGTCGGCAGTGTTTGCCGCCGCAAACCCACCAGCGACGGATCCTTTAAACGCTTTTCGGCTGTACCCCAGGTTATTCATGTGTACTCGAACCCACACTTCCTCGTCGGCTGATAGATCGACGGGACTGCCCGAACGGGTAAAGGGTTGTTCGTCTACGTGGCTATGCCCGAGGATGCGGCGATGCAGCAGACTCCCGTCAAGGCTAACCACTTCCCACCAGTCGGCGTATTGGTCGCAGCCTGTATCGGGGCTGGTGATTTCTACGGCAAAGGTGTAAGACCTTTCGCTTCCGGAGGGGGTTACGGCAGTGATAGCGGCGACGTCCTTCTCTTCCGCTGGCTCAGGCTCGTTAATGGACATTACCTCCGGCGGAGGACATGCAGAAAACAGCAGCACAAACAGGAATAGGAACACGGTAAGGGATGCGTTTTGCATAATTGTTTTGCTCTCTAACGAGGTAAAAAAAGGTTTGTTATGGTTCGCGGAAGATCCTGGTATTTAGCGTACATCAAGAGTTGTTCCAAAGCCTTCCGCAATAATCTCCTCCGCCGGCTTTCGCAGCGGCGTAAAATCTGCATTTTTTCTCTTTGGGTCCCCCTTCCTATAATCGCCGCGCAGCTGCCAGAGGTGGACACCGGCCAACCAATCCCGGGGCCAGACACTATTGAAAAAGGCTCGATAGCAGTTGGCCTGCGCCTCCGTTGACAAAGACTTTTCCCGGCCGGAAGGACTGTTGATCCACTCCCAGGGCGTAATGCCACTATCCGAGGTGCTCTTATAGCCCAGTTCCGTGAACAGTATTTTCCGGTTATATTGCTCTGAGAGGGAAGCCAGTCCCGGGAGGTATTTATTCCAGCCGTCGGAGACATCCTGCACGCTCGGGCATTCATTACTCACTAAAGGGAAGTAAGCCTGGATACCGATGTAGTCCAACTCCTCCCAGAAAGTAATCTTGTCGTACTCATTATACCAGTTCGCCGCATAGGTGATTTTACCCGAGTACACCCGTCGGACATCCTGGATAAGCGCCCGCCAGAAGGCGGGCTTTTCAACGGATAAGCGGGAGAACTCCGTTCCCACACAAAACATCTCTGCCTCCGCCAGTTC
>CALIGP010000027.1 GCA_938021455.1 uncultured Lewinella sp.
AGTGAGCTGACACTTGCGGTAGCAAATCAAATATCGCCAATCGCCAATCAAAAACCTATCAAACGAAGTTTGATAGGTTTGCCCCATAGCTGTCACCCGCCCGACCAAGCAAAATCCCCACCCGTAGTATCTTAGCCTCCCCATGAAGGCATTCTTTCCCCTACTACTCCTTTTGGCAACATTGAGCAGCCTCAATGCCCAGTCCCTCATTGTTCAGTGGGAGGGCGGTAAAGACCTGGAACGGAAGGTCGTTGGAGTAGAATCTCGCCGCCTACTCGTTCCGAGCCTCCACATCGAGCAGATTGATTTCGCTGGCGACGATGCCCTCCACCTTGCTGTCAAAGAGCTATCGCATTGCACCTGCGTCCGCGCCCTGGAAATTGATCGGGAAATTGACTTTCGGACGGATCCCAACGATGACTTGTACAGTAGTGAACAAGGCAACCTTGCCCGCGCCGGTTTTGACCGGGCCTGGGACCTTACCTCTGGCGGAAAAACATCCGAAGGGACGGACATTGTGGTTGCCATTCTTGATGCCGGTTTTGACGTCGAGCACCCAGACCTCCTCCCCAATCTCTGGGAGAACCCCGAAGAAATACCGGGAGATTTCCGCGATAATGATGGTAATGGCTACGTAGATGACGTTCACGGATGGAATATGATTGAAGACAATAACGTCTATCCTTTGAACACCCACGGTACGCAGGTAATCGGTCTGTTGGGCGCCAAAGGGAACAATAGCCGAGGCGTAAGTGGCACGAACTGGGACATCAAAATGATGGTCTTCAGCATCAATACAATTGCTAACATTGTAGAAGCCTACGGCTACATTCTGGCGCAACGCCAATTGTATAATTCCACGAATGGTCAGCAAGGCGCCTTTATCGTTGCCACCAACGCGAGCTTCGGCGTGGAAGGCGGCACCTGCGAGGATTTTGCCGTCTGGGGAGGCCTCTACGAAGAGCTGGGTAGAGCAGGAGTTTTGACGGCCGCTGCTACGGCTAACCAGAATTGGGACGTAGACATGTTCGGTGATATGCCCACGGATTGCCCAACGGATTTTCTGATCGGAGTAGCCAATGTGGGCACGGATGATCGCCTCTACCGCTCCTCTGGCTTCGGCAAAGAAAAC
This sequence comes from uncultured Lewinella sp., assembly GCA_938021455.1. GTDB lineage: Bacteria > Bacteroidota > Bacteroidia > Chitinophagales > Saprospiraceae > Neolewinella. The sequence goes on from CALIGP010000027.1 coordinate 1,133, forward strand.
ATTGATCTGGGTGCGCCGGGTGAAGAGAGTTATTCCACCCTCACCCGGGGACGATATGGCCCCTTCGGCAGCACGAGTGCCGCCGCTCCTTACGTGACCGGAGCCATTGCGTTGCTGTACAGCACGCCCTGTCCATCCTTACTAGACCGGGCCCGAAATGACCCCGCCAGTGCAGCACTATTGGTTCGGGATGCTATTTTGAGCAGCACCGTCCCTAATACTTCCCTGACCTTTCGTACGGCGACGGGTGGGTCGCTAGACGTGGCAGAAGCGCAGCGGATGATGGCCGAAAGTTGTAATCTAGGGGAAGCCGTTGACTTTGCCATCACAGCAGTACGGCCCAATCCAGTCGTTGAGGAAGCCCTGTTGGAGACGAATGCGATTGTCTTTAGTGAGAGTGGTCGCATTGATTTATTCGATGCCATGGGCCGCCTGGTAAGGCAGCAATCAGCCATTCGGGTCGGTGGAGCTACGGTGACGCTTCGCCTTAATGTTGCCGGACTTGCGCCCGGCTGGTATTCGATATTGGTTACAGAGCGGGATCGGGTGGCGCGCAGCGTGATTGTCGTAAGGTAATTCCTATTTTGCGGCATGAGAACACTTACATTTCTTCTCCTGGTGACCATTTTAGGCGTCCCGATTGCTTTCGGGACAGGATGCAATGAAACGGTACAAGAGCAAGGGGAGTCTGCCCCTAAACCATTGCCACAATACGTTTTATCGGATAGCTGGCCATCGGATACGGCGGCCAACACCATCGGTCAACCGGTCGGTGTCGGCTTGATGCCCGACGGCAGTGTGGCGGTCTTCCATCGGGGAAAGGGAACGCCTAACCCGCACGTCCCAGATGACGTCGTCGTTTTTATTGATTCGGACTCCGGTGAGATTGTCAATAGCTGGGGCGGAGATACCTTCATTCAGTCTCACGGTATGCATGTAGACTGGGCGGGTAACGTCTGGCTGACGGACATTAAGCGTCATCAGGTCTTCAAGTTCTCCGCCGAAGGACAGTTGCTGCTTACCCTCGGCACCGCCGGGGAGGCGGGGCTGGACAACACGCACTTTGATCAGCCTACGGATGTGGCGGTATCTCCGGAGGGAGACATCTTCGTCACCGATGGCTACGGTAACCGGCGGATCGTGAAATTCTCCGGCAACGGAGACTTCCTCCTTGATTGGGGGAAAGAAGGAGGTGCGCCCGGAGAGTTCGTCAATCCGCACGCCATCGACATCAGTAAAGAGGGCGTCTTGTACGTCTCTGATCGGGAGAACCATCGCATTCAAACCTTTGATACGGAGGGGAACTTCCTGGATACCATTCCAACCGGAGGAGCTGTATATGCCTGTATCGTTGATGAAAGAAAGGAGGAACTTTTAGCCACTGATTTCCAGAAGCAGGACACCATCGTCCTTGGTTCAGATGTATTCCTGATGGGTTTGACGGACAGCCTTCCGTCGGACGCCTTCATCGGGCACAGCCATGACGGAGACCGTGCTGCCTGCCAATACCATGATCTGACGCGAGATGCCGACGGGAATATTTACCTCGTTGACCTGATTGGTAAGCGGGTGGAGAAGTGGGTTTTGAAATAACTTTTTGGTTGAGGAGCTCTGCTCCGAAAGCCTGCGGCTTCAGCCGCTTTTATTGGTTTGCTGCGCAAACGAGATTTCGGAGCAGAGCTCATCAGCCGAAGACTTAAAAATAGAATACAACCATGCTAAAACTAGCCATCGCCCAAATCGCCCCCATCTGGCTCGACCGGGCGAAGACTCTGGCCAAAATCATTGATTACGTCGAAAAAGCAGCTGCCGAAGGCGCTGGCCTGGTGGTGTTCGGCGAGACCATTTTGCCTGGATACCCCTTCTGGCCAGACGGAACGGGCGGTGCCCGATTCAATGATCCCATTCAGAAAGACCTCTTCGCACATTACGCTTCCCAGGCGGTCTGTATTGAAGAAGGGCACCTGGATCCACTCTGTTCCCGCTGTCGGGAGTTGGGCATTGCGGCCGTGGTGGGTACAGTAGAGCGGCCGCTGGATCGTAGCGGTACCTCGGTGTACTGCTCGCTGGTTTATATCGATCAGACAGGCGAGATCCGAAACATCCACCGTAAACTACAGCCTACTTACGAGGAACGACTCGTCTGGAGCCCGGGAGACGGCCACGGTTTGCGGGTCTTCCCGATTGGTGGTTTCCAATTGGGTGGGCTTAATTGCTGGGAAAACTGGATGCCTTTGCCAAGGGCTGCTCTCTACGGTCTGGGAGAAACACTGCACGTGGCCATCTGGCCCGGTAACGCCCGGAATACAGAAGTATTGACTCGCTTTTTGGCCCGGGAAGGCCGCAGTTACTGTGTCTCCGTCAGCGGAATTATGCGCAAAGAGGACGTTCCCAAAGATCTCCCGCATCGGAAACTTATCCTGAAGGGTATGTCGGACATGCCCGCCAACGGCGGCTCCTGTTTAGCGGCTCCTGACGGCAGCTGGATCATCGAACCTGTAGTAGGGGAGGAGGCCCTTCTTTTTGCGGAGCTAGATCCCCGGGAAGTGCTCCGGGAACGGCAGAATTTTGATCCTTCGGGGCACTACTCTCGTCCGGACGTTACCCGGCTGGAAGTGAATCGGCAGCGGCAATCTACGATCAAGGTCACGGATTAAGACAATCCTGGATTGTCTGATCTTTGTGTTATTCCATTGCACCTGCGGTCCCTCGCCCAAATAGCCTGCTATCTTCAGAAAAAACTACAATATACCATCGAACATACCCGTTTGACCTCCGTTTTACCCATCGTAAGTGTACCTTACGAAACGAGAGTTACTCATTAACCAACCATCATCCTACAAGTAATGCAAAAACTGCTTATTCTCAGTCTGGCCCTTATGGTCAGCCTTACCTCTTGTGTAAGCCAGAAAAAATACGACGAACTACAGGCCAGTATTGATGCCCGGGAAGCAGCGCTTCGGGGAGATCTCAGTAAGCGCGATCAGGAACTGAATCGCTACGCCGAACGGCTCGCCGACTGTGAACGTCGCGAGACACAGCTACAGGGCCAGGTCCAGAACGCCGAAACCCAGGTTAAAATTCGGGAGGAACAAATCACGGACCTCAAGCAACAGCGCGATCGGAGCGTAGAGCAAGTGGGAGACCTGACGGTCTTAAGCCAGGGAGCCAATGCTAATATTGGCAATACGCTGAAGCAGCTGGAGGGCAAAGACAAATACATTCGCCTACTCCAGAATGCCAAATCAAAGGCGGACTCTATCAACCTTGCACTGGCCGTTAACCTGAAGCAGGTGCTGCGCGACGGTATTGATGACCAGGACGTGGACATCAAGGTCGACAAGACAGTTGTTTACATCAACCTTTCTGACAAGATGCTCTACAAAAGTGGCAGCTACGAGATCACGGACCGTGCCGGTGAGGTATTGGCTAAGATTGCCGCCATCGCCAAAAGCCGCCCCAACCTGGAGCTAATGGTAGAAGGGTACACGGACAACGTAGGTATCAACACCAACTGTATCAAGGACAACTGGGACCTGAGTGTTCTCCGGTCTACCTCCGTAGTTAAAGCCCTACAGACTGATTATGGTATTGACCCTAACCGTCTGGTGGCCGCTGGCCGTGGACAGTACAACGCACTGGCATCAAACGATACGGCTGACGGTCGGTCTACCAACCGCCGTACCCGGATCATTTTACTGCCTAAGCTAAATGAATTCTACGATCTCCTGGATCCGACCAAGATTCCGGAATAAATCTGTAGGGCCTTTGGCTACTGGAAACATGAGTCATCCCGAATTTTCAAGTGAGATGACCATATATCCTCGCAAAGAATAGGATTTTTAGCGATCAGCGGACAGCATTCAGGCAAAACGGCTCTGATCGCTGTCCGCTGATCGCTTTTTTATACCGACCCAACTGGGGTAATGGGAAAAACACAGAAAATATTGTCCAAACCCAGGGATGAGTCATGTTTTTATGTTTAGGCTCGGACACTACAATTCATTGGACGCTGAATTCCTTCGATAATTCCTACTTAAAGGTCGTAAAGTCCTGGTAACAGTTCCTACCTTGCCTTCTCCTAAATATTAGCTGATTATGCGCCTGATGCAACATAAGCGGGAAGCCTACTGGTTCTACCGTTACTTGTCTATGTTTTACGATAAGCTGGTCAATCCTTTGTTTTGGACGGAGCGCATGCGGGAGAAATCGCTGGACATTGGCTTTTGGGATGATTCAGAAGATCTGACCGTAATCGACGTTGGCTCCGGAACGGGCTTCACCACCGAGGGGATTGTCCGACGGGTGCCCTCTCATAACGTCACCTGCGTTGACCAAAGTCCGCACCAAATGGCGCACGCCCGGGAGAAGCGGGAGTTAGCCGGTTGTACTTTTCAGCTGGGGGATGCAGAGAACCTGCCCTTCACGGATGACAGCTTTGATCGCTATGTTTCCGCTGGCTCCATCGAGTACTGGCCTGACCCACAGAGAGGTCTGAACGAAGCCTATCGGGTCATCCGGCCCGGCGGCTGGGCCTTGATGATTGGTCCACTAGAACCGGTCAATCCCATTAGTAAGTTTGCCGCCAATACGTGGATGCTCTTTCCACCAGAGGAGGACTACTTCAAATACATGGAGGAGGCGGGCTTTGACCGGATAGACTACACTTACGTCGCTCCGCACTGGCAGCGAAACGAGCGGTACGGTATTGCCATCATTGGCCGGAAACCTAAGCCCGGTAAAAGCCCCAACCACTACGAAGCAGTAGCCGAGGAGCAAAGCCTTGTTGCCATTAACGATGAAGGCGTTAGTCTGGGCCGGGGCCTGATGTTAGCCGGGCGTGTACTGGCAGGATCTGCCGCTGGTTTTATCTTCATCCCCATGGCATTGGTAGCCTCCGTTACCGCCCCACTCCGCGGTATTGATGCGGAGCCTGAACCACTGAACCAACACCAGAAAGTGGCCCTGGCGGCTGTTGGGGTGATTGCGGCGGTATTCATCGTTAATCGATTGAGCCGGAGACGATAACCCCCTTACATTAATGGAAGCCTTTTCCAACGGGTCACCCCTCTTCTTCGGACCTCGGAGCGAACTCGAAGAAGTTTGCGAAGAAGCCGCGAAGCGAAAGGGGCCGGGGGAGGGTTTTTTAGCGACTACCAATATCTACACAACCCATGCCCAACCTCAACACCCGCATCAAAGACTTCTACGATGCCTCCACTCCCTTATGGCTAAATACCTGGGGAGAGCAAATGCACCATGGTTATTACGGAGCTAACGGCGAATTGGAGGTGGATCACAAGCAGGCTCAAGTCGATATGATCGAACAGCTGCTGAAATGGGGTAGGGCACCAAAAGCAGTAACCAGTTTCCTGGATTCCGGCTGTGGAGTCGGCGGTAGTAGCCGCTACTTGGCCCTGAAATATCCGGAAGCAAAAGGCCTTGGCGTAACCCTCAGCCCAGTACAGGCCGCCAACGGGCAGCGCTATAATCAGGAGGCCGGAGTAGGGGACCGGCTAGAGATTCGTGCGCAGGACGTCTACAGTCTTGATCCCGATGAAGACGGGCCATTTGACATCATTTGGTCAATGGAAAGCGCCGAACACATGGCCGATAAGCGGGCGCTGATGAAGCTCTTCCACAAAATGTTACGTCCCGGCGGTCAACTACTCATGGCTACCTGGTGCCATCGGGAAGAACCGCCTGCTTTGAGTGAGGACGACAAGCAAGTCCTGCAAAAGATCTGCGACCTTTACCATCTCCCGCCTTTGGTTAGTGTGCCTGTTTTGGCCGAGGCAGCGAGCATGGTGGGCTTCAAGGAAATTGCCATGGAGGATTGGTCTAAAGCCGTAGAGCCCTTCTGGGGCGCGGTTATTCGTTCGGGGCTTGACCCCCGAAATTGGCCGGGCCTCATCAGGGCAGGCAAAAGCACCATCAAGGGAGCCTGGGCCATGAAATACATGAAAGAAGGATTCCGGACGGGAGCCATTCGCTACGGCGTGCTGCGGGCTACAAAACCGATGCAATGATCACTTTCCTTCGCTTTGCGAGAGCGCATACCATTATTGGCACCTCTCTGTCTTTACTCGCCCTTTATTTAATGGCAGCGAGGCACGTCGGGATTGACGATTGGAAAATGTTTGGTCTGAGCCTTCTTTCTTGCCTTGCTGCGAATGTTTACATCACGGGACTTAATCAATTGACAGACATAGAAATAGATAAGATTAACAAGCCTTATCTGCCGCTGGCAAGCGGGGCATATAGTCCACGAACGGGACAGTGGATTGTGGGCATTTGTGGTTTATTGGCGGTGCTTAGCTGCCTGATTTATCCACCTTATTTACCGCTCACGGTGCTGTCCAGCCTCTTCCTGGGCACCATTTATAGTGCAGAACCCATCCGCTTGAAACGCTACCATTTCTGGGCAGCCTTTTGCATTATTGTGGTGCGTGGACTAATCGTCAATTTGCTACTGTATTTACACTTCCGGACGGCTTTGGGCGCCGGGGCGCAGGTGCCGGAGTCGGTCTGGCTGTTGACTTTCATCATCTTCGTTTTTGGCATCATCATCGCCTGGTTCAAAGACCTGCCCGATACGGAAGGGGATAAAGAGCATGGAATTGAGACGTTGACCCTCGTTCGGACGCCCCAATGGGTTTACAGCAGGGGGGCTGTTTTGCTGGCCATCACGCTCTTGATCGCGGTTGGCTGCGCGCTGTGGATGGGCGTGCTGTGGATGGCCGTGGGTTTGGGCGTACTGTTGCTTGCCTTCGGGTACTTTGCCCGCCGGCTCGATCTCGACGACCAGAAGTCCATCACGCGTTTTTACCAGTCGACCTGGGGCGTTTTTTTTGGGGTGTATTTGGTGTTTGCGGTATGGGGGTAACGCTACTGCCAAGGTACCGGTAATAGTTTTCTTCGTTTATTTGGTCACGTTTTGCATAGTTGTTGCTTGTAAAAAAGATGCTTGAACCCAGCTTAGTTAACTGTCGATATGATCATTCGTAACCTATTATTCCTTTTCTTTCTTTTGGTTTCTTTCGCGGCCTACGGCCAAACTACCGAACAAGACACCGCCTACTGGGAAGCCTTCGATGCCGCCATGGTGGACCGCATCTGGGACGGCATAGAAGCGAAAAACGGAGAAGAGCCCACCTACCGGGAACTATTCGATAGCCTGAAAATAGAACTGGCTACCCGTCTGCGGAATGGGCCGGTGACTACCTCACTGGCTTATCGGTATCATTGGATATCTCTGCGGCTAAAAACCCGCTTTCCCGTTGAAGTTTTGCCCTATGCGGATACGGCGATTATGCTAAGAATTGAGGCTAGAGCGCCTACGGCGGATATTGCGCAGTCGCATTATGAGAAGGCCAGGGTGCTGAGAATTCTGGGGAATGATCAAGAGTCACTTTTCTTTTTTGAAGAAGGGGTACGAATTATGAGTATTGCCATTAGTGAATTAGATACTACGCCGAATTTGGCGAAGCGGCAGGCCTATTTTTTGAACGAAACTGCCCATACAGCTAAACTTAATGGTAATTTAGAATTAGCTCGTTTGCGGCTTCGTCAAATACCAGCTTTGCTTCGACTAGACCCGTCTTATACATCTACCAAAACTGCTTTTGAGGCTTTAATAACGAGGGGGACTATTGAAAGACATGCTGGTAATTACTTCGAAGCTATTCAATATTACGAATTAGCCTCCGGTACAGATTATTTCCAAACTGCTAGCCCAATTAACAAGACCGCATTATATAATAATTTAGGATTTACCTTTTTATGGGCAGGACAATACCTAGAGGCTGAGGAGGCACTAAACCAGGCAATTCTATT
>CALIGP010000028.1 GCA_938021455.1 uncultured Lewinella sp.
TCTTATCTTGATTTCGGTAATGGTAAGGATAAACGACTTCGGGGAGCATTTCCGAAACCATATCTGCAGCAGCCTCAACCGTCATCGTGTAAGGCTGGTTCATACATACGAATGCATAGTCAATGCCCTTTAGCGCGCGAATTTCGGGCACATCCTGGGTGTCGCCTGAAAAGTAGTAGCGCTCCGCTCCGATATTGAGCACATAGCCGTTAAAGTCTCCTTTGGGGTGAAACATTTTCGGCGCGGAAGGAAGATTGTAGGCGGGTACTGCTTCGACCTTCATACCGTGTGCCTCTCCCGATTCGTCGTTCTTCAGCACTTTCACTTCTGCAAACTTCAAGTCGGCCAGTGCATCCGCAACAGCCTGCGGGGCAACTAACGTTGCCTTGCTCAGGTCAAGTTCCTCCAGCGTCTGCATGTCCATATGATCGCCGTGGGTATGGGTGATCATCAGCAGGTCCGGAGCACCGAATTTGGTGTAACGTTCCGCTCCGTTATAGGGGTCGACAAACACAGTCCGATCTCCCTCCGTCAAGACCACCGAGCCATGAAAGATCGGATAGACCGTTACTTCCATCACTTTGTTTTCTTCGGGCGGTGCCGGAATATCGTAAACGTCGTTATTCGTATTGTTCTCTGCGCCACAGGCCAGGAATAGGAAAAGGGCGGCTAAAAAAGAAAGGTATCTCATCGTTGGTTTTCCTTTTGCAACGCAAGGCTGCGGGGATCGTTCAGAAAAGACGTGGACGTGCGACAAACAGGACCGCCGCAGCCCCAGTGAAGGAGTCGCGGCGGATGTGAAGTGGAGGCGGGGAGATTTGAACTCCCGTCCAGCGAAAGCGCAAGGCAGCTTTCTACACGCTTAGCAACCATTTGAATTGTCGGGTCTGGGGGAAGATCGGTTGCCCTCTAATCCCAAACCGTAGATCCTTTAATTTCGCGTTCCACTCAGATCAGGGTGGGCGGCTAGTACCAAGAGGGTGAAGGCGGCGTGATGTGTATGGTACCTCAACCATGCGGCCTATATACTATGGTTCTAATCAGAGATTAGGCTGCCATAGCGTAGCTGGGAGTGCCAACTAGAAGTATAATCGTTATTTTTTACGGAGTAACCAATCATGCTCCGGCGTGCTTACTACAAAGCTTACTTCCCTGTCGATTCCGGTACGCCCCCGTTAGGGCTCCGCGGTGGGTGGTGCGGACCTTCAAAGTTGGAAACACGTCAATAATGCGCAAGGTTGCCCTATTCGCTAATTTTCCACTACCTTTTGCGAATATTGCATTTGCTATGAACTTTCGAAACGCCCGCTTTTTCTGTTTCACCATCCTTTTAATGGGACTATTATCCCCAATTCAGGCCCAAATAAATGTAGACTCCGTTCTAGCTATTGCAGAGACAATTGAGGATGATACGAAGCGAATGAACTTCATGGACGAGGTTGTTGCTCCGAATAACTTCAAGAATTTTGATGATCCGGTTACGCTGGTCAAAGAACAGCTTGCTCTTGCCAAGAAGCTGAACTCCTTTCAAGATGAAACATTATATGCACTTGATTTAATCACCTCAGCCAATTTCGTCGGGCAGTTTGCTCTAGCAGATTCTCTTTCGCTGCATTACGTTACCCGTGTAAAGGAAGTAGAAGACCTGCGCAGTAAAATCTACCTCTATAAGGAGGCCGCCAAGGCAGCTTTTTTCAACCAGATCTATGATCAGGGCATTCACTACGACACGCTTGCCTTAGGGCTGGTCTCTGGCCTCAACCCTCCGGTTTTTCGTGATTCGGTAGCTGCGGAGCTCTATAACTTCCTGGGTAAATCCTATAATGCCAGTGGACAGTTTGTGCCTGCGGCCCTGGTACTGACTAAGGGGATTGATCTGATTCGAGACAAGACTCCCCCTCCGAACACCTTAAATGAGATGTATACGGAGTTGGGCATCGTTTACAGCCAGATAGGCTTATATGATCAAGCCGTGGAGTACCTTGACAAGACAACGGTCACTTCCAAGTCCGTTATCGCCAAGGCAGGTACGCAAACAAATATTGGACGTAATCTGCTTCTGACACATGACTACCCTGCCGCAAGAGATCGTTACTTAAAAGTATTGTCCTATGACATTCCGCCAAATGCTCGGGGAATAAGCCTGACCTATGCCTACAATGGCTTGATAGAGGCCTATTACCGGATGGGTACTCAGGATTCGCTCGATTATTATCACCAGCAATATGCGGCCTTACTGGAGGAAAATCCGGAGCTTCAGGAAGCCAACAGTTTTCTTTATCGCCAATCTACTTTTCTCTACCAACTCACCAACAACCGCTTAAAGGAGGCGCAAGCCACTGGTGAAGCTCTCTACCAGGAAGCCATAGAAAAGAACGATCCGGCGGAGCAGTTGATGTATACCGAGTTCTTGTCTGATCTATACAAAAAGCAAGGTAACTATCGTGCCGCTGAGCAATATACCCAGGAGTTGATGACGCTTAAGGATAGCATCCAGGGAGCTAATCGCAACAATGCACTGCTGCTCTATTACAATCAGTTCGAAACCAAAGAAAAAGAGAACGAGATTTTACGGTTGGATGCAGAGCGACAGCAAGCCACGGCAAGTCGGCGCTTGTTTCAAACAGCAGCCGGACTACTGGGGCTACTGCTACTCATGGGGATATTCTTCTTTCTGAGACTACGGAAAGCCCGCCAGAAGCTGGCGGTACAAAACGAAAAACTCAACGAACTTAACGCCACTAAAGATCGCTTCTTCGGCATCATCGCCCATGACCTTCGCAACCCCATTGTTGCGTTGAGTACCGCTGGCAACCAGGTCAATAAACTATTCGACCGGGGCAAAACGGATGCCGTGAAACGGGTGGTGGGTAACATTAGTGGTACGGCCGACCGGTTGAACGGGCTGTTAGACAATCTGCTGCAATGGGCCCTTAGCCAATCCGGCGCCATCACCCTGAAAAAGGAACGCATTCTCCTAAACGAAATCATGGAGAATAACCTCCGGCTATACGCTCCGGCTGCGAGTGAAAAAGAAATTGAACTCCGAAACGAAGTAGCCAAAGACATTCACGTTAAGGCGGACCACAACGCCCTGCAAACCATCCTCCGGAACCTGCTGGGTAATGCGGTCAAGTTTACACCCGACGGGCAACAAAATGTTGTTACACTAAGCCATCGTCAGGAAGGGGAAATGGATGTCATTACGGTGAGCGACCAGGGTACAGGAGTTTCTGCAGAAGATCAAAAGCAGCTGTTTAGTCTCCACCGCAGTAAAAGCACTACCGGGAGGAGAAAATCAGGAACCGGGCTGGGGCTAATTCTTTGCCGAGACCTGGCGGAGCTCCACGGGGGGCGTATTGAGCTGGAGAGTGAGCCGGGGGAAGGAGCACGATTCTCGGTTTGGTTGCCGCGAGGGTAAGGGGGGTAAAGCTAGAGTTTTCCTCGGTATTTTGCTGTGATTCCGCAGGAATCAGGCCCTAAAATAGTCTTGTTGTAGGCACAGGCTATGCCCTGTGCTTACAATTCAGGCCCTAAAAGACTGTGATTTCTGCGGAATCACTCGCGGAGCACTCTACGCCTAGTTAGAGCTTATCAATCCGTCGCAAAAAAGCTTCCCGCTCCCGCTTTGCCAGCGGCACTCGCCGGCCGCCCTGGAGGATGATTTCGCTGTCTTGCAAATCAACAGACTCCACGAAACGCTCATTGACCAAATGACTGCGGTGCGTCCGCATAAAGTGTTCATCGGGTAGCCGATCCTGTAATTCCTGAAGGGGCAGGCGGACCAGATAGCGATTAGTAGTGGTATAAATTTCGCAGTAACGGCCATCCGCATTAACGGAGGTAATCTCCTCCAACGGAATCTTACGCAGCTTTTTTCCGGTTTTGACGTAGAGGTTTCCTTCTGCATCCTCCGTGTCTTTTTCAGCAGTCGATTCTTCTGCTGGTGCATCAACGATCGTCGTTGTGGCCAGTTGGATAGCTCGGCTGACCTGCAAATCATCAAAAGGCTTAAGCAAGAAGTTGATCGGGCCCAATCGGCTCGCTCGCTGAAAGGTCCGGTCGTCTTTTTCGGCGGTGATGAAGATGATAGCGCAAGGGCCCAGTTGCTGGATTCGTTCGGCGGTCTCTACCCCATCATAGGCACCGGGGATGTTGATATCCATCAAGAGTAAATCAGGCATTTCCCCTTTCACTAATGCGAGTGCTGCATCTGCGTCCTCCGCGCAGCCGAGAACGGTATGTCCTAAATCCTCTACTAGCATTTCCAGGTGGCTGGCATAGAGAGGCTCGTCTTCAACGATCAGAATGGTCATAGACAAAGAATCAATTCCGGTTAAAGGTACATTCACTAAAACGGTTTCATCTGCCTTTGTGCCAAAATCCGCCCGCTCATACCACAAAGCGCTCCGCTCATGACCAAAGCCCGGTTTTGAGGTCCACCCTAGCCCAATCTTTGTGTCAGACAAAACGGGGGAATACAACTCCTTCCAATTATCAACACAAAAACATATAACGATGAGATCCTTATTATTTCTCTTACTGCTGATGATTTCCGGCTTTGTTGCCGCCCAGAACTTCGTCCAAATTGAAAGTCGGTGGAAAAAAAGCTTCGCCTCCACACCACAAGTACACCTTCAGGAAGCCGCCCCGTCTTATGGCGTAACCCAGCCCGGCTGGTGGTCCAAAGACTGGATAGTGGAAGACGCCGGCGGAGGCTACGTTCGTTTCAAAAATCGCTGGAAAGGAACTTACCTACTACAAAATGTGGACGTTGGCCCAACGGAAGTTGGTGCCATCAAGCCCGGCTGGTGGTCTGCCCAGTGGAAGATCGAGCCAGCAGGAGGCAACTTCGTCCGTCTCAAAAACCGCTGGAGAGGCACCTACCTGCACATCCACAAGGCAGGCCTCGAATGTGGCCCGATGGAGCCCGGGCAGTGGGGTGCCCAGTGGGTATTGAAAGGGTATAAAGGAGCCGTTGCGCCGCAGCCAGGTCCGAACCCCAATCCGCAGCCGCAGCCCAAACTGGGCCCTGCCCATGATATTTCGAACCTTTCCTACGGAGCTACACCTACCCCACCGGCTATTAAAGCCTACGTGAAGAAAGTAGCCGTTGGGGGTAGCAACACCGCGCCTAAGACAGGGGTTTTCAACCTCGACATGCCTCCCATCGGCGATCAGGGGAGTGAAGGCAGCTGCGTAGCCTGGGCCCTCGGCTATGGCATTATGAGCTATGAGATGAGAAAGAGAAGCGGTCTTGATTACTACCACCTCGGCACTAAGAATCTAAACACCATGCAGATAGGTAGTCCGGAGTACCTCTTCAACCGGGTTAACCTCAACAATAAGGATTGTAGCAGCGGTAGTTATTTCGTCGGCACCCCTGAACGCCGTGGCGCACTGGACCATCTGAAATATGCGGGCATCGCCCCCCTGGCCGCAGCCCCCTATTCTGACCGGAATGGTTGTGGAACGGTCGATAACTACAAAGAACCCGAGAACCCACTGGCGGCCATGAACAAGATCGACCAGTATGCGCTCATTGAAAACGACCAGCTTACGGAGCGCAATCTCAAATCATTGCTCAACGACGGCTATCCCATTCTGGTGGGAGCCAACCTGACAACTGCCTTCAAGCAGGGACGTCGCGGATACGTTTGGGATACAGGAGTAGGAGGAGTCAATGGTCAGCACGCCGCCCACGCCATGGTCATCATGGGCTACGACGACAGCAAGCGTGCCTTCAAACTGCAAAACTCCTGGGGCACCAACTGGGGCGATGATGGCTACGGATGGATCGGCTACGACCACGTCAAGAATGCAGTCTTCGAAGCTTACGTTGTTTATGCTGACCGACTGGACGGCTTCGAGATCACCGACCCCAATTACGTCACCGTTTATAGCGAAGCATTGTATGTAGCCAATGTCACGCTGACCTATACGCTTAACGGACAAGCAAAGAAGTTCGAAAAGAAAATCAGTGCTTTCTTCAGCTTTGAGCACCAATTGCCAAAGCAGGCTAGAAACGTGCGCCTGAAGGTAGATGGCATTCTGGTAACCGACCCACTGAATTTCGACAAGACCTTCAACTCCAACTCCATCCAGGCTTGCTACAAAATATGGGGTTCCTTTATCGATACAGAATACGCTACGATGGAATGTTCCTATTAAATTATAGTACGAATCGGAAAGGTGTTCGGCGGTCTGATCCTGAAAAGGGTTGGGCCGTCGGCATTTTGGATTGCGCCGGTCGAGGAGTTGCACTC
>CALIGP010000029.1 GCA_938021455.1 uncultured Lewinella sp.
GTTCCAATGGGGCCTGAGTGCAGACCTTAGCATGCCAGCACTGGAGACCCGCATGGCGATCCTGAACTCTAAGGCCTTGTCTACCGAAGTAGACATTCCCGCTGAAGTAGCAGAATTCATCTGCTTCCACATTCAGCACAACATCCGTCAACTAGAAGGTGTGCTCAACAATCTGGTGCTGCACCAGGGAGTTCGCGGCGATGAGTCCATTGACCTCAAACTCGCCAAAGAAGTACTTAAGAACTTTGTTTCTGAAATCAACAAAGAGGTAACACCTGATGTCATTCAACGTACAGTAGCTGACTACTACGACCTGGAAGTTGAAAAGCTGGCTAGCTCCACCCGCCGCCGGCATGTAGTACTGGCGCGCCAGATCAGTATGTTCCTGGTCAAAGAGTACACTGATCAAAGCCTCAAAGCCATCGGCCGGATGTTTGGCGGTAGAGACCACTCTACGGTTCTCTATTCCATCAAGACCGTTCGTGATTTGATGGAAACCAACGATGAGATCAAGAAAGCACTCGGAGAGCTAGAGCGTAAGATCAGAATCGGACAGGGTGACGGTGAGTTGCAGTAATGCCCTTCTAATAAATGAGGTTAGGTTGTTTTCGAACTATTGTCATGGCAATTTCCGTTATTGTGGTTGAACTAGCCGCACTTTTCTAGTTTGACCATATAGCAAGTGTTCCCAATAGCGAACATATTCAGGTCAAATAGAAATGGTCGGGCCGGTTCATTCTTACTCAATGAACTACACAACTGATCATGCGCAAGATTTTCCTTGTTTCCTTAGTTTTCCTTTTGCCTTTATTACTCTCCGCCGGTGGCGGAATGTGGCTACCGTTACTTCTTGAAAACCTCAATGAGGAAGAGATGCAGTCAATGGGGATGAAAATTTCCGCCAGCGATATCTACGACATCAACAACGGAAGTTTAAAGGACGCCATCGTTCACTTCGGAGGGTTTTGCACGGGTGAAATCGTAAGTGACCAAGGCCTGGTTCTGACCAATCACCACTGTGGTTATAGCGCAATCCAGAGCCACTCCAGCCTGGAAGACAACCTTTTAGAAAATGGTTTCTGGGCTAAAAACAAAGCTGCAGAGCGGCCAAATGCCGGCTTGTTTGTGACGTTTATTGAACGGATCGAAGATGTAAGTTCAAAAGTTTTAAAGGGAATTGATGATGATACGAGTGAGAAAGAGCGAGCGGCAGCGGTAGCTGCTAACCTAAAGGAGTTAAGAGAGAAATTCAAGCTCAACAAAGGGGAAGGCTTAATCATCAAGCCATTTTATCATGGGAACCAGTACTTTGCTTTTGTCACTAAAAAGTATACTGATGTACGACTCGTAGGCGCCCCACCCTCTTCCATTGGCAAATACGGTGCAGACACGGACAACTGGGAGTGGCCACGACACACCGGAGACTTCAGCCTTTTCCGTATTTACACTGCGCCCGACGGCAGTCCGGCAGATTACTCTGCCGACAACATCCCGATGAAACCCAAAAAGCATCTGGAAATAAACATGAATGGCGTAAAAGAAGGGGACTTTTCCATGATTTTTGGTTTCCCAGGACGGACGGATCAGTACCTGGCAGCCAGTGCCATGCAGCAGCGAACAGAAGTGATCAATCCTATTCGCATCGGCATGCGGGACCTCAGTCTGGCCGTAATTGACAGCGCCATGCGCGCTGATGCACAAACAAAGATTGATTACGCCAGTAAGCAGTCGCGTATCGCCAATTCCTGGAAAAAATGGCGTGGTGAAAGTGAAGGAGTTAAAGCCGTAAACGGGATTGCCAACCGAATGAAGATGGAGGCTGAGTTTAACAGCAGACTGGCAAAGAAGCCTGCAGAGCAAGCACATTACGGGAGTGTTTTGCCGAAGCTGAACGAGTTAACGGAAAGACAGGAAGAGGTAGCTATAACCAGAGCATACGTCGCAGAAATCAATTACAATATCGACTTGTTTCGTATAGCGGGCATCATGCGCCGGCAATTGGCCATTGCTGACAACAACGGTGTCGAAGCTTTCAAGAAGCGAATTCCGGGTATCGTTAACTACCTAAAAGGCTTTTACGCTGGATACAACTCGGAGGTTGATAAGAGAGTCGCTAAGGCACTGATTCCCCAGTACTTTTCTAAAGTTCCCCTGAAGCATCAAGCCTTTTACGCCAAAGATCAAGTTGAATTTGCGGGTTCAATGGACCAGATGATAGGAGACTTATTTGACCGTAGTTACCTGACGAAGGGAGACCGATTCATTCAGCTATTGGAGCGCGACCCTGAATCGGCCATCGATGTTTTGAAGGGAGACCCCGGCTTTCAGTTTGCCAACCAGCTCAACCGGCATAACGAGAAGCATGTCATTGATCCTTACAATGAGATTGCTGAACGCATGGCTCCATTACAGCGAAAGTATATGAAGGCGCTGATGACCTTTTTTCCGGAAAAACGCCTCTACCCAGATGCCAATGGCACTTTGCGGGTTAGCTATGGCAAGTTTGAAGGATTTAAGGGTCTGGACGGAAAGAACGAGCACTACATGACCTACCTGGATGGAGTCGTAAAGAAGCACGTCCCTGGAGATTACGAGTTTGACCTACCGGCTGGTCTGGTGAAACTCCATAAAGAAAAAGATTACGGCCGTTATGCTACAAAAGAGGGCAAGCTACCCGTATGTGTACTTGGCTCTAACCACACCACTGGCGGGAACAGTGGCAGTCCGGCACTGAATGACCGCGGGCAGTTAGTGGGGTTAAATTTTGACCGGACCTGGCAAAGCACCATGAGTGACGTGAACTACGACCCGAGCATCTGCCGCAACATCATGGTGGATATCCGGTATGTACTATTCCTCATTGACAAGTTAGGCGGTGCCGGGCATCTGGTAGATGAAATGACGCTGGTAGATTAAGGGAAATAAAACCCTTCCTTAAGGGTAGCTCTTACTATTCCAATATGGCAGTATCTCCTGCTTGCCCGCCAAAATTCACCAGCACATTGTCTCCCAAGGTTGTTGATAAATCCATGCCTCTATACGTAACGTAAACGGGCCAGGACTTATGTCTGCGATCAACAAGAACCGCGACTTCGATCTTCTTGGGAAGAATTTCCTGTAACGGCTTTAGTGCGTAAAATAGCGTCCGCCCAGTATTAGCAACATCATCTACCACCAAAACGGCCTTACCGGACAATTCGCTCAACGTTCCTTCCAGAACAGGGCCTGGAGTGAGCGGGTCTGCAGGGTCAATTTTTAGCGGCAGCAGATGAAAGGGGGAATTTGAAAGCGTCCGTAGTCCGTCTACCAATCGTCTGGCAAGCTCCATTCCCCGGTTGTTTATACCGATGATAAAAAGCTCTGTCTCTTCAGTATTTCGTTCCAGGATTTCCATAGCCAGGCGGGTTACCTTGCTGGCAATTTGTTGCTGATTCAGGAGTTGCATACCACGAAGGTAAGGACGAAGTTGCTCTCTGCAGTTTAGTTTCGAATTTTTAGCTCACAAACTGGTTTTTCTCAATCAAATTACCTTTTAAAAAGGAGGAAGTTTTTCGGTTTTGAGGGTTCAAATGAATACCTTGCGAAGGCCATGAGTCTGGCTTTTTTTTCCGAAATATGTGGCTCCAAATTAAGATGTTGACTATTCTTATTGGATACAAAACGGCGTATCATCGCCCCTTTCGAGTATGAAGCTCTACTTCTTCTATTTTTCGTTCTTCTTATTCATTTCCTCGTTATGTGGTCAATCTTCCGATGCATACTTCAAAGCATTGACCTCTGAGGATGGATTAACCGAAAATCATGCCAACTGCATATATCAGGACGAGACGGGTTACATGTGGTTCGGTACGTTTGATGGCCTAAATCGCTATGACGGATATGAAATTACCACTTTTAAACCCGACCCTAATGATTCTGAATCTTTAAGCAGTATTCTAATTTTTGCCATTACCGGAGATCGGCATGGAAATTTGTGGATCGGCACAACTGGTGGTGGATTAAATTACTATGACTCCTCAACGGGAAAATTCACCGTCTTCAGGGCCGACGAGTCAGATCCAAGCTCCATAAACGATGACATTATTCAAAGCCTCTTTGTTGATAAAGAAGAAAGGTTATGGGTGGGTACTACTAAGGGCGTCAACCTGCTTGACCTTGAAAATTGGTCTCCGGATAAACCAGCTCTTTTTACTAACATAAATTTAAAGGGGCCTTATCAGAATAATCAGGTAGTCGATTTTTTTGAAGATGAAAAGGGCCAAATTTGGTTAGCCAGTAATCGAAGCCTCAGTAAGCTGACTCTCGAAAAAGGTTCATGGAATGTAGAAACCATATACAGGACCAAGGAAGTTCCTTTTACGGGTATTAGATCCATCATTCAGCTTCCAGGAGGGGAGATGGCTGCCTTAAATGGGAATGGAATTTTCCTGCAGAATAAAGAAGGTGGAGAATGGACACAAGTTGCTTCTGAACCAGGCAATCACCTGGCCATTGATTCAACTAAAGCTAGCCTCTGGGTAGGCTCATTAAATGGGCTTAAGAGATATTCTATTTCAGGTGGTCAATTACTTTCCTCCGAGACTTACAAAAACAATTCGTCCGACATTAATAGCCTAACTAACAACTCGATCGAAGATCTTTTTGTCGATAAAAACGGATTAGTCTGGATCGGAACATTTGGAGGCGGCGTGAATTATTACGATCCAAACCGTAAAAACTTCAAACTCTTAAACGTTAGAGATTCGGAGAGTAGCTTATCCAGCAACTCCGTGCGTTCTCTTAATCAAGACCGAGATGGTAGAATCTGGATAGGTACGATTGGAGGAGGAACGGATGTTACCCAGGCGTCCTTCGGTTCAAATACAGAAGCCACGTTTCGCCGAATAGAACACCCTAGTAGGGTTTATGCAACGATGGAAGTTATTTCCGGCAACAATCATCATGTATACCTTGGTGCGGGAGACAGCCCTGGCTTATACCGGGTCAACTTAAACAAGGAAGACTGGCCGGTTGAGCCAGTAGGCGGCTTTACACACTCGGTTTTTTCCATGCATCAGGATCAGAGAGGTATTCTGTGGTTTGGAACTTACGCAGGAGGTGTTTCTCGGTGGATACCGGATGATTCTCAACCCACTGGCTATAAAACAACCGTTTTCCGGGAAGCAAAAAACCAGGCTAGCCTGCCTAGTAACATCATAAGAAGCATTGCTGAAGACCTAGATGGGAATCTATGGTTTGGCACTGCTAAGGGACTCGTACGGGTTAAATCCTCAGATGCCAAAAAAGAAACCCCCCGATTCGAGACTTTTACAAATGAGCCAGGGAACAGCTCGTCGCTTAGTCACGATTATATTTTATCCTTAAGGGTAGCGTCAGATAATTCCCTCTGGGTAGGAACCTTTGGCGGCGGGCTGAATCACTTGACAAATTTTTCAGAAGACGGCACACCAAATTTCGAGCAGTTTACCGAGTTGGAAGGCTTTCCCAATGGCGTTGTTAAGGCCATACTAATTGACAACGAAAAAGACATCTGGGCTTCTACCAATAAGGGGATTGTACACCTTGAAGCGGACAGCAAGAAACTGACTACTTATGATTACGGAGATGGCTTGCAGAGTAACGAGTTTCAGGAGCTGGCTGCTTGTCGCCTTAAGGACGGTACACTTGTATTTGGCGGAGTAAAAGGCGTTAACTACTTCCACCCGGATGACATACACGTAGACCCATCAACGGTAAAGCCTGTTTTAACGAAGCTTGAGGTACTTAATATCCCTGTTGTGAGCGGCTCTTCCATAAATGGCAAAGTAATTCTGGAAGAAAATTTGGAACAGACAACCAATATTGAACTCCGTCACACAGAAAATAATTTCTCCCTTGAGTTCTCTGCACTTCAATTCGAGTCTCCTAATGACATCAAGTACGCTTATCAGCTAGAAGGTTTTAATAAAGATTGGATATATACCAATGCAGATCATCGCCGAGCAACTTATACCAACCTTCCTTATCAGGATTATACATTTAGGGTGAAGGCAAGTAATAGCGATGGAGTGTGGAGTGAGGAATTCAAAATGCTCAACATATCAATCAGCCCTCCCATCTGGCTGGAGTGGTATGCTAAGATATTTTACGCCCTATTGTTTATCTTAATGCTTTACGCCTTCAGAAAATTTTCACTTATTGACGTGAAGGAAAAAAACAGGCTAATGATAGAGCAGGTATCCCAGGATAAGATCCGTGAATTAAACCAGCTCAAGCTTCAATTTTTCACCAATATCAGCCATGAATTAAGAACTCCCCTGACCTTAATTACGGGTCCGCTCGAGAATATGATTCAGACGTCCAAGACGATCACTGAAGGCCAACGTGACAAGTATCATCACCTGATGTACAAGAATGCCAAGTACTTACTTAGGCTGGTGGACCAACTACTCGACTTTAGAAAACTCGATCAGGGAGCTACCCCACTTCAGCTAGAAAAAAGAGATATTGTAAAATTTTTACGTGACATTACTTCTCCTTTCGACTTTCTTGCGAGCAAAAAAAATCTAACTTTCATTTTCTTACCCGAAGAAGAACCATTGACGGCATGGTTTGATTCGGCAATAATGGAAAAAATTCTATACAACTTACTTTCAAATGCCTTCAAATTCACCCCCGAAGGCGGGAACATTACGGTCCGGGTAAGGAAAAGTATGGGAAAGAAATCGAGCACTCCCGAGAAATTCAGAAGATATGGTGCCGTCGCTATTTCTGTTGAAGATACAGGAGTCGGCATTACCAAAAATAAAGTAAAAAGCATCTTCGACCGCTTCTATACTTCGTCGTCCGGAGAAATCAAGAATAAAGAAGGGGCAGGAATAGGTCTTTCTTATACCTGGGAGTTAGTAGAACTACATCGGGGAAAAATTGACGTTGACTCCACTCCAGGAAAAGGCTCTGCCTTTACGGTTAGGATTACCTTGGACAAGAATCAGTACGAACCCAACGAGTTTAGAACAGAATCCACCCAAAATTATCTACCGCAGTATGACCCGGAAGATTTTATTGGCACCAGCAGTGAAAGCTCCGTTGAAGAATTAGAGTTAAATAGTGAGGTAACGGAATTGCAACAACGGAATCAGTTAATGGCCGAAAGAGAAGATTCACCTCTTTTACTATACATTGACGACAATGCGGATCTTAGAAGTTTCATTCGCAGAGGAATGGAATCAGATTTTCGAGTGATTGCAGCTGATGGTGGTCGAGCAGGTATAGAACTTGCCACTACTGCTATTCCTGATTTCATCGTCACGGACCTTATGATGCCTGAAGTAGATGGCATACAGGTACTACAAGAAATTAAAAACGACCCCAGGACGAGCCATATACCCGTTATAATGCTTACGGCTAAGGATACCGCAGAGAGCAGAACAGAGGGCTTAGAATATGGGGCCGATGGATATCTGACGAAGCCATTTGACATCGGAGATTTAACGCAGCAAATAAAAAACATACTCAACAGTCGTAAGCAACTGCATGAACGTTTTCGCAAGCAGGTCATTACGTCCCCCAAAGAAGTTACGGTTACCAATGTCGATGAAGAGTTTTTACAAAGGGCCATGGACATTGTCGAAGACAATATGGGGAATACGGAATTCAGTGTTGAAGAATTAGTTCGGGAAATGCGGGTTAGCCGTAGTAAATTGTACCTGAAGTTGAAAGCGTTGACCGGCCAATCCAGCAGTGAATTCGTGAGGACGATTCGCCTAAAGCGAGCTGTGCAACTATTAGAGAATAGCGGATACTCCGTAAAGGAAGTTATGTTTATGACGGGCTTCAATACCGCTTCCTACTTCTCCAAATGCTTTAAACAGCAATTTGGGATCGTCCCTAGCGAGTACATTCGACTACATAAGGAAAAAGCAAAGAACAAAGAGGCCTAACTGCACGTATTGCCCGAAGCTTCACTT
The DNA here is from genome assembly GCA_938021455.1 of uncultured Lewinella sp. Classification (GTDB taxonomy): domain Bacteria; phylum Bacteroidota; class Bacteroidia; order Chitinophagales; family Saprospiraceae; genus Neolewinella. The sequence continues at coordinate 7,950 of CALIGP010000029.1, forward strand.
GCAATTAGCTACAGGCCTGGGCTCTGCTGTTTCCCTGTTGGTAACTTTTGGAAGCGAATAGTTTGATATCGTGCTAACAGCTTGGCAAGTAGTTCACTCCGTTCCGGTGCATCAATTTGATCGTTTCGGGGGTGTTCTTCCGGATCTGTTTTCAGATTGAATAAGGACTTCGGTGTCACCGTTGAAGTCTTCGCATTAAATTGCATAATGAGCTTCCAGTCTCCTTCCCGGTAGATTACTTCTTTAGTAGTTCCACCTTGCTGAAGCAGATATTCTCTTTTCTGTATTGCATCCTCCTTCAGCAGAAGCGGTAGAAATCCATAGCTATCATTGGCCTGGCCAGCCGGTAGCTGCTGCCCCGTCAGCTCGGCCAGCGTACCAATAATATCGGTGCCCGAGATTAAAGCGTCAGATCGGAAACCTGCAGAAATTCTATTGGGCCAGACCACCAGGAAAGGAACTCGATGACCTCCTTCGAATATTTGATTCTTACCTCCTCTAAAGGGAGCCGCAGAATTGTGCCCAGCAGCTAGTGACTCTTTCCGTAATAATCCGCCATTATCTGAAGTGAAAATCAAAAAAGTCTCCTCGTAAACCCCTTTCTCCTTTAGCGCCTTCATCAAAATACCCACCTGAACATCCAATTCTTTTACCATATCAAGATGGTAGCTGGGCGTCTGGCCACGTATTCTCTCTCCGGCAAGGCTAAAGGGAGGAGTATGTGGAAGATGAACAGCTTGAGAACAATAGTACATGAAAAAAGGAGAATCCTTGGGAGCATTCTGAATAAAATCGGCGCCTTTAAAGGCCAATAAGGGTCCCATGTCATAAGGTGTCCAGTGAGAATCTCCGAGTCCTTCAGATTTATCCAGCGTCACCCTTTGCGGAGTCATTTTAGCTTGGGTGATTTCTGTAATACGAGAGTTATTGGACAATGGCATCCAATGCCCGTTTTCGTAAACAGCATAAGGGACGTTTTGAATACCAGCTGGAAAAGTAAGACTGTAATCAAAGCCATGATCCTGTGGGCCATTTCCTGCATACGCGATAATATCTACATCTAGTTGCGGGCGGGAACGGTCTCCCTCGTAAATTTTGGTAGAGTCACCCTTGAAGTAAAAGTCTCCTCCCATATGCCATTTCCCCAGAAAGCCGGTTAGGTAGCCTGCCTTTTGCATTAGTTTACCTAGTGTCAGATCCGTGGGTTTCAGGGGAGATTTTTGATAAGCCCCCCAAACACCCCAAGGAGCATAACTATGATAAGGGTTATTGCCCGTCATTACGGCGTAGCGGGATGGAGCACAAAGGGAAGTTGGGCTGTGGCCATCTGTAAAGTGAACACCCGCAGCCATCAAACGATCAAGGTTAGGCGTTTCCACAATCACTTCAAGCCCAGCTTCACGCCGGTAGGCGGCCACATCTCCCTGCCCGACATCGTCAGCAAGAATAACGACCACATTGGGAAGCGAATCATCTACCTGAGCGGTAATAAAAGCAGAGGTAAAAACCATCAATAATAAAAGATAATTGTGTAGTGTCATTTGAGACTATTTTTTGAGAGTACCTGTCTTGACTTCCCGACCAGCCAAAATGGTGTAGGTCAATAATAAAGTAACTAATCGATTCTACATTTCAAATTCAAGCATATAACCAAGAGAATCATGAAAATAGTCAATAGTGGTATATCATAACTTCTGCACTAATGATATTACGATCAAATCATTAGGCTAAAATTCTTCCATGAATAAATTACTGCTCCTTACTGTTATAGTTCTTCTTTGCACCTGCGTTCGCGCCCAACCCACCTTCCAAAAAGGAAATGACCCTGCACCTGAAGGAAAAACCTGGATCGCCGTCCCGGAGTTAACTGATGAATTTAAAAGTCGGCAAGTAAATCTAAAAAAATGGCAAATAGAGCCTGTAGGAAACGACTGGGGTTGGATCGGTCGCCCTCCTGGATTATTTCAAGCCAGAAACATTGAAGTTCGAAATGGAAAGCTTCGCGTAAATGTCGGTGTACTCCCGGAAGCCCAAGAAATTAATGGAAAAACATTCACCCACTTTGGCGGCATTGTGCGCTCACTCATGCCGGCAAAACCCGGGTACTACCTCGAGGCAAAAATGAAAGCCAACCGGACAGAAATGTCCTCCACCTTTTGGCTCATGACAAAATACGACTGTGAACGAAAAATGGAACTCGACGTACAGGAATGTGTCGGTGTAGTTTCACCTGACGCCAAAGAATGGGCTAAAGAATGGGACTATGTAATGCACTCGAATTTTATTCACCGTAAGACCGAATGCAACCCAGAACCAACCCAACATCAAGGAAGTATTCCCTTGCCCACCAAAAATGCAGACCGTTTTTACGTGTACGCTGTATGGTGGAAGTCACCCACCTAAATGAGGTTTTACCTGGATGGTAAATACATTTACTCCATCACGCCAAATGTCCCACACGACCGGGACGCTTGGATTCATATGGCCATTGAGACTTATGACTGGAATCCAATACCCGCTGACGGAGGCGTAATCAAAGACGCTCGCCGTAAAGATCGAAGGACCGAATATGAGTGGGTAAGGACTTGGAGACTAGATTAAATCAATTACCTTTCCTAATATCTTTCAAATAGCACTAATGAGAAAAATCACTGAATTTTTTACGCTACTTTTATTACTCACCATTATCATTTCTTGCGGATCAGATGAGAAAAATCCGAAAGAAGACAAATCCATAGAAAAACCCAATGTTGTTTTCATTTACCTGGACGACCTTGGCTACGGAGACGTTAGTGCGTACGGCGGAGACGTATTGCACACACCCAATATAGATGCTTTGGCTTCCGGGGGGCTACGCTTCACCAACGGCTATGCTTCTTCGGCTACCTGCACTCCCAGTCGCTACGCCCTACTTACCGGAGTATATCCCTGGAGAAATAAGGATGCAAAAATCCTACCGGGAACCGCTCCCTTGATCATTGACACGAAACAAATGACGGTTCCCAGAATGCTCCAGTCTAAAGGCTACCATACGGGTATTGTAGGCAAATGGCACCTTGGACTGGGCACGGGACACGTTAACTGGAATGAGCGGGTGAGCCCCGGACCAAACGAAGTAGGTTTTGACCACAGCTACATCCTAGCGGCTACGCAAGACCGAGTCCCTACGGTTTACCTTGAAAACGGCGTTGTAGAAGGACTTGACCCAAACGATCCTATTGAAATCAATTATAAGAACAATTTTGGCGACCAGCCAACGGGCAAGAACAATCCGGAGTTGTTAAGTATGAAATGGCACCACGGTCATAATGCAACTATCGTAAATGGTGTTCCCCGGATTGGCTTCATGAAGGGCGGTGAAAAAGCTAAATGGATAGACGTGGACATGGCCGATCACTTCCTGGTCCGTGCACAGAATTACGTGAAGGAACATAAGGACGAGCCTTTCTTCCTCTACTATGCCATGCAGCAACCCCACGTACCCCGCACCCCGCACCCTCGTTTTGCGGGCAAGTCAGGCCTGGGTCCACGGGGAGATGTTATCGTGGAGGCCGATTGGTGCATCGGTGAATTCATGAAAACCCTACGGGAAGAAGGATTGCTGGAGAATACGCTCATTGTCCTCTCTTCAGATAATGGCCCAGTACTAAACGATGGGTACTACGACGATGCGGTAGAAAAGAATGGTAAGCATAAACCCGCAGGCCCACTTCGTGGCGGAAAGTACAGTCTTTTCGAAGCCGGAACCCGAGTGCCTTTTATCACCTACTGGGAAGGAACTATTGAACCGGGAGTATCCGATGCGCTAGTCTGTCAAATGGATTTGTTACCCTCACTGGCAGTATTAATTGATGCTGCCCCGTCTTCGGAAGTACTCGATGGCCAAAATCTTTTGTCTGCCTTTCTAGGAAAGAACGAAATCGGCAGAGGTGAATTGGTCATCGAAGCTACGGGGCGTACCGCACTGCGGCAGGGAGATTGGTTATTGATTCCCCCTTACAATGGTGCTGCCGTAAATAAGCAGGTAAACATCGAACTCGGCAATAGCCGGGCTCCACAATTGTATAACCTGACGAAAGACATCAGCCAAATCGACAACCTGGCCGAATCCATGTCGGATAAGGTCAATACCATGATGCAGGAGTTTGAAAATATTCGTGGAGAAATTACGCCTGCTGAGCCGCTTAAGCTCGAGTAAATTGAGAGTGAATCTTGATTCTATGATTGAATAATTAGGAATTAAAACAGGGCTTTCGGATTAATCCGAAAGCCCTTTCTGAAATTCGATCATACAAAATAATAGGTCTAATTCTATCAAGGGAAAGAGTTTCCTCTGGTGTTTACCTCTGGACAAGCTAACGGTCTATTCCGTTTTTAC
>CALIGP010000030.1 GCA_938021455.1 uncultured Lewinella sp.
AAAGCTCTTTCCCGCCGGAAGCGAAGACAATCAGCCCTGGAATGCCGCTTTTTTCAAGCGGCTGATTCAGAGCCTTTTCCTACCCTTATTATTGATCGTTGCGGTATTGGGCTCTATCCTCGCGGGCTGGGCTTCACCGACGGAGGCGGCGGCGATTGGCGCCGGTGGCGCGGCGCTGCTAACCCTGACTCAGGGACAGCTTTCGTGGCAAACGGTTAAAGATGTATGCCAGTCTACGACCCATCTGACGTCCATGGTCTTCATGATTCTGCTGGGAGCAACCACCTTTTCGCTTGTTTTCCGAGAGTTGGGTGGAGACTCTTTTCTAGTCAACCTGATTGAGCAAAACGACCTGGCCGAATATCAATTTCTGGCACTGGTGATGGTAGTGGTCTTTATCGCGGGCTTCTTCATCGATTTTATTGAGATCGTCTTTATTATCGTTCCGGTAGTTACACCCATTTTTGTGGGCTACGGTACGGATTTGATCTGGCTGGGCATTCTGCTGGGTATTAACCTGCAAACGAGCTTTCTATCACCGCCCTTCGGCTTTGCCTTGTTCTACTTAAAGGGCGTTGCTCCGCCGGAGGTGAAAACAATCCACCTGTATAAAGGAATTATTCCATTTCTATTGATCCAGATCGTGCTGCTGGTGGTGGTACTGTTTTTCCCGGAGTGGTTGGGGGTTCAGGGGTAGTTCCCATTTGCCTAGTCTCCACGCGCTCCTGCGCGTGAACGGGCTACGTACGCTCCGCGTACGTGCCTACAAGCAGTGCGGTCCTCAGGGCGCGGAGCGCGTGGTGGCCAGACAGACCCTGCACCTGCGGTCGCGCCTACTGCTTTTCCTCCGCCAACTCTGCATCCTTACGGTCAAACTTCAGTACCCGCTTGCGGCTCTTAAAGGGAACGTACCGATAGGGGCGTTCCTGTAGGTCGGACAGCAGGGTGTCAGCGGCAAGACTGGCGCGGTTAAGGCGTTCGTAGATCGCATCGTCGGTCATGAGCTTGCCGAGGGTGCCTTTGCCATCTTTGACGCTGTTCATCACGTCCGTGACGCCGGCGAGGGCCTTGTCTGCCTCGGAAAGTGTACCCTGCAAGCTCTGAATACTGCTGTTTACCTGGGCGACGGTTTGCTCCAGCTCTAATCCGCTGAGGTTACCCGTTAGGTTCTTCGCATTATCGATGATGCCGGCAATGGTTTCCTGTTTGCCGGCCAGGGTAGTGGAGAGGGCGGCAAAGTTGTCCATGGTTGTGTTCAGTTCGCCGGAGTTTTGATCCATGATGCGCTGTAAGCGGGCAGTAGAGTTTTTGAGGTTTTCCATCGTCACGGCCAGGTCGCGGGTAGAGCGGGCAATTGGGTTGTCGCTGTTTTCGTCAAAGAGGATGTAGCGGATGCTGTCAAGTGCACCACCAACAGTTTCTTTTATGCCGTCAATGGGGCTGGCGCCATCATCGTCTCCACCACCAATGAAGGAGGCCAGGATGCCCTTGTTGGCACCTTCCAGGTAGGAGTCGCTCTTGGCGCAGTCGCCGTCGCCAAAGCAAGGCTTGTCGTATTCCATCTCAATGGCCTTTTCCCCCAGTAAGCTGATGGTGGCAATGTAGGCTTTGGTAGAAGGAGGGATATTAATTCCCCGCCTGATGTCTACGGTTACTTTTACCAAGCGAGTTTGTTGGTCAAGCCTGATGTCGGCTACCGAGCCGACATTTACGCCGCTGATCTGAACGGGCGTGCCGATGGTGAGCCCGGCCACATTGTCATAGTTGATATGATAAATGTTGGAGCGGTCGAACAGATTACTGCCCTGGATATATTTGAAACCCCAAAAGGCCATGCCAATGGCAACAATGGCGAGAATGCCAATTTTAACTTCGTAACGCATACACGTGGGTGCTGATAGGTAAAGTGATCCTGCCCGTTTAGTCTTTTCGGTGGATACCCCACCGTAACGCAAGTACGGTAACGATGGTTGGGTTTTTAGTCAGGTAGTTTTCCACCAAAGGTAGCAGCCAGTAGGGCGAGGCCGCAGGTGCAAAGATCGTTACAAAGCAGTGGGAGGGCCTACTTTGATCGATAATTTTCGGGTATTGGTCTAGCCTTAGGGGATTATTATATCCATTGGCTACCTGATGGAGTTCTTGGGCCGGTAGCTTGCTTTCGCCAGCTGATCTTCTCCCTGCAATTTTGTAAATTCCTGATTATGAGAAACAACGCCAAACTGATCCGCTTCCTCGCGGAGCAGAAAATGCTGGACGAGCCAGCCCTCTCAGAGGAGTTGAAAACGAGCGTCTACGCCGACTTGCCAGCCTGGAAAGGCTTTCTGCGGCTCTTACTCCTTAGCCTTGGGCTGGGCTTTCTGGCTTGCGGTATCGTCTTTTTTTTGGCCTACAACTGGGCAGACATGCCCAAAGCGGCGAAAATTATACTAGCGGCAGCGGGCGTCGTCGTCCCGGTTTTGCTGGCTTTATACCCTACGTTTACACCGCTGGTCAGGAATGGACTGATGACAACGGGAGCCTTTATGGTTGGTGGACTGTTCGCCGTTTTGGGGCAGATCTATCAGACCGGAGCGGATGCTTACGACCTTTTTCTAGCCTGGTGGATATTCACGCTCCTTTGGGTAATTCTAGTTGATTTTGACTGGTTATGGCTACTATCTCTCGTGTTGCTCAATACCACAATTGGGCTGTACGCAGAGCAAGTGGCCTTTGACTGGTCTTCCGGAACGGTATGGCTGATCTTACTACTGGTGAACCTGACGGTTTTTATCGGCTTTAGCTACGTTGGTGAAAAGATTCGCAAGAAAGCCTATTCTAGCATCTTCTTGCTGATTCTTGCGCTGGCAACGGCCATGTTTGCCGTTGTTAGTTTTATGAGTGAGCTCTTCGAACCGAGTCACGATTGGACCGTGGAAACCCTATTGGTACTGGTTCCGGTATTATTCATGGGTTGTGGCTACTTGGCTTACCGCCGCAAGGAGCTGGCTTATCTGGCCATCGTAGCCATCAGCTTAATCGCCATTGGCACGTCATTGATCATATATATGTCGGATGACATTGAAGGTTTTTTTCTGGGCTCCGTCTGGGTGCTGGCCACCACCATTTTCTGCAGCTTCCAACTGAATAAACTCCGTAAAACCTGGCGCCATGACCAATAATGACCTTCAGGCGGAACTCAACCGCCTCTTACCCGGAGCTGAGCCCCACGTAGTGGAAGCCCGGGAAAAAGCACTAACCGATTATCAGGACCATCAAGGTAAGGATGCTTCAGGCTCCATCAGAGCGCTGAACCTTGCGGGTGGCCTGATCGCCACCATCACGCTGATCGGCTTCATGGCCTTAGGCGGCTTGCTTGATTCCCGACTCTCCATTTTGGTGGTTGGGCTGCTACTATCCGGTGGTGCCTTTCTGCTGAACCGCAGCGAGGCGGGCTTACTGGCGGAAGCCTTTACGGTGGCCCTGTCGGCCACTGGCGGGATAATGCTCTTGGTCGCCTTTGGCTACGACGCCGTGAGTGAGCAAATGACCTGCCTGGCGGGGGCTGTACTCAGTCTGTTGTTCTTAGCGATTATCGATAATAAGATTGTGGCGTTTCTGGCCACTCTGGCGGCTGGTTTCAGCCTCTTGATTTTTACGATTTTGGCGGAGTGGCACTTTTTTACCCACCTGTTCCTGGCCGCTCATGCGGTACTGCTGACGCTCTTTTTTCTGAGAGAAAGCCATTTTCTGACGCTCGGGCCCGCGCTTGCCCGCCGCTATCTGCCCATGCGGGCCGGAATGGCGATCAGTTTCCTGATCGCAGCGGTCTACCTTGGTAAACAGTTTTGGTGGAGTGATGAAGTGGTGGTGCAGCACTACATAGCTTCCTGCGTAATTATTCCGCTGGTGCTGTTCGTTGCCTACGGGCAGTTGAGCAAGTTTAAGGTCGTCGGGACAAAAAAATGGCTGTACCTGGGCGGACTCACCCTGCTGTTATTGCCCACCATCTTTGCACCTGCGATCGCGGCTGCTTTGTTGCTTCTGCTGCTTGCTTTTGCTGCGGGTTCCCGCTCCCTGACCGTCATCGCGGCGGCCGCCATGATCTACGTTATTGGTCAATACTATTACGATCTCCACCTGACACTTTTTACGAAGTCAATGGTCCTGATGGCCTCCGGCGTTTTACTGCTGGCTGCTTATGGTTTTCTTCACCCTAAACTCGTCAACCATGAAGACGCTCACTAAAGGTCTTATCGGCCTTAACCTGCTGGCGCTACTCCTATATCTGGCTTGGTACGTTAACCAAAAAGAGACCATCCTCAGCGAAGGACAACTCGTGTTACTCGAACTCGCGCCGGTAGATCCTCGCTCGTTGATGCAGGGCGATTATATGATCCTCAACTACGCCATTAGTCGTGGCCTGCAAGCGGATAGTATCCAGAAGCGCGGATACGTTGTCGTCAATCTAGACGAAAATGGCGTTGCTATCCGCCAGCGCCTGCAAGCCGGCACTTCTCCACTGGAAGAAGGAGAGTTGCTCCTGAACTATACCGGAGATCGCTGGCAAATCAACGTTGGAGCCGAGTCCTATTTCTTTGAAGAAGGCTCCGCCGAAACCTTTGAAGCCGCTAAGTACGGCGGGCTCCGCATCGACAATAGAGGCAATAGCCTGCTGGTTGGGCTCTATGACGAGGAGCGGCGGTTGTTGGAGTGAAGAAGCCGTCCAGAGCTAAGGCATATTGCCCCTAGTGCATCAAGATCAAAGTTCGGTACAGTTATAACTTGCCATCGAGGCACTGTACTTCCCAACTGAAAACCTCACGTAGCTAAGGCTATGATCGGCTTTCAGCTGGTCGTCCAGCAC
>CALIGP010000031.1 GCA_938021455.1 uncultured Lewinella sp.
CACAGCGGGTAGGAGATTTTCAGCATTCGAAATTTATGCGATCTGAAAAAGATACTGACTTATCTGAAAGCAGCCTCCCTAAAGACACTATTTCTTATCCCAATCTGGATGCAGCTCAACCGGACAAACCGGTTGGTTCCAACGGTCTTGACTATGGACAGTACTGGTATGATACCTGCCGGGCAATTGACGTACCGATTGACCTGTTCAACGCCATTTCACCGGCCATTAGTAGCAAAGTAGGGCCTGACGAAAAAGGAGACCTGGAATTACTCGCGCACAGCCGGACGGTAAGTACCAGTGCGATAAAAACGGCCCAGGGAGGAGCGGGGACCAATGAGTTTTCGGTCGTCGTTAGTAACCGGATGCCCATCGCCAACACACGCTGTACCGCGCATCTGGTATCCTTCGAAAATATGGCCGAATTTCTACCGACGGTGGATAGTGCTGGCCACTACCAGCCAGGTAGTAACCCGGATGGAGCCAAGTACATTCGGCTGGCAAGCCTCTACAGCTGGAGCTTTACCTCCATCGACCCGAAAGAAACCTTCACTCAACTCTTGGAAAACCTCGACGTAGGATCACTTCGTATTCCCGACAAAGGGGACACGAATCCGGACGTTGCCGCACCATTGGCCCTGGGCTATACGGCCCTGAATCACCTTACCCGGCAGGGAGACAAAACGGTATCCTGGTATCGAGGGCCTTTTGTTCCCATTGCGGAGCCCGCCATCTTCGAACCGGTTCCGGACCCGACCAGTAGTACCGTAGTGCAACCGCTTCTCTCTGCCGACCAGGCCGTTCGCTACAACCCCGACACCGGTATGCTAGACGTGAGCTACGCCGCCGCCTGGAAACTCGGCCAGCTACTGGCTGTACAGAACAAGGCTTTCTCTCAGGTCCTCTATAATTGGAAGCGGATCAATACGCAAAAAACGGTCCTTTCGCTCGAGCGCCAAATCCTCCGCGACAAAACGGCTCACGCCCTGCAAGGAGTAGGGGAGGAGAACCACGACACCGCCACTCTCCACGCCGCTGCCGCAGCTCTGCTGGCGGGCCCCCTGAAAGCACACCTGCAACCCAAATAACCTCCTCTCCCCAAGTCCTGACAAGACAAACAGACGACCATGGCAACCTTAATTCAAAGACAAACCCACCATACTAATCTTCACGCGCTGGCAACCAATCCTAAAGCCTTGACGGCTATCCACGATGATACGGAGGTGCCACCTCTTGTGCTCGATTGGTTGGCTAAGCTCAAAGCCCTTCAGGGTGTCCCGTTCAGTTACCTGATTGCAGACCCGCTCTTGTTGCCGGTAGAGTCTATCCGGTTTTTTCAGGTTGATCCTAATTGGATGACTGCACTAGTGGAAGGCGCTTTCAGTATTGGTACGGCCACCCAGGGAGACGCGGCCCACGATACAGTGATGCTGGCTAAGGTGCCGAGCCTGGCCCCGGGGGAATTAGTGAGTGGTTTTCTGCTGCGCTCAGAGGTTGTCAAAGGCTGGGCTAACCTTGGTGTCATCGTTTACGATGCCGCAGGAAATGTGTTACCCAACATCATAGAACCAGTGCATTTGTCTGATACCGTCTTGCTGATCATGGTGAGTGGGGCAACTGCATTGGACAGTGTAGCCATCCACGAACATCCCGAAGGGCTTCACTTCGGGGTTAATCTTCCAGAGCATCCGGGAGACAAAGCAACCAAGTCGCTCCGCTACGTAGTTGCGCCGGAGGGAAAGCAGGCCGGTGAAGAGATCAAAACACCAACTCAACCGGAAGTCGAGGTCCCCTTCAGGGACACTAAACTCCGCACCGTCGCTGCCAGTCAGCTAGCGACGAGCCTGCAGGACGCCCTGGAAAAAGCGAAGGCTGCCGGGCCATCCTTCACGGCTGCAGAGTTTGCCCTCGAAATGATTGAGGGAGTACAATCGGTCAACTTCAAATCAGTCTAAGCTCCTAGAACAATGCTACTGCAAGTTCCCCTTTGCACCTGCGTCCGCGCCTCTTACCAAACTAAAAAAACGCTCTAATGTCAACTCCCACCTCCTTATACCTTCCCATTGATGTCGAAGCATTCTGCGTAGGAGCTTTTGATGAGAGAGGTAAAAATGGTTCGACCGGCACCCAAGGTTTTGCTCGCTTCTCAAATGATTTTTCCAAGCTACCCTATAAAAATAGAGATGGTCAAATTCAAAACGGCAAAAAAGCAGCGGTTGGCTCCATCGTTTATCCAGGTTTTTTTCAGGAAAACCCAGAAAATGGGGGAATGAAAACGGGCATCCATTTGCACTGGGCCTTACCCGACGCATTGGCCCACGGAGAAGCAGATGAATCAGGCCATATTGAGTTTCGTGAAGCCCCCAACCGTTGGCTTGTTGTCCGCATCCTAAAAGACACTAAAGCAACTGATGGAAATCCCGATCTAAGCGCCTGGGTGGTGGCCAGTGATCAACTTTGGGACCGTGGTTCGGACACACCCAACGCGCAGAACCATCCCAGCCAGGCTGTCCCCGTTATACCGCTGGAGGGAGATTCTGGTAATAAAGCATTCCGGGAACTTGGTCGGGTACATAACTATGCTGAGTGGACAGAGCCTGGGGCCGCCAACGCCTTTCCGCGAACAACGGCCGTTGGCTACGGAGAACCTACTTTTGCGGCCGCTTATGCACACAGTCAGAACGTATTTGGCTTTTATGACCCCTTAGAGCAGCACACCTTAGACGACTCTACTAAAGAGCAGTCCTGGGAAGTAGCCTATTTCGTCTCTGGTTGGTATTCCGACCCTCAGAGCGATCCAATTACCCGTTTAGACCTGCCTGCGGGGGCCTCTTACGCTGATAAAATGGCACAGCTGAAAGCTACCTATAAATGGGCATTCCCCCCCGTTGAGGGCGCTGATTTTCCAAGCCATACTTTCTGCCATGGCCTCATTTATAATCTGGAATGGAACCCCAGTCGTGTGTACGTTAAGTCCCGTCCGAAAAGCAAGGTAAAAGTAGCGATTGGAAACAATACTGCCGAAGCGCTGTCTGCGCTCATTGCCAACCAGGCCGGAAATATTGATACTGGTCATCTGGAAACAACGCTCAACTTACTACAGCAGGGTCTGCTCGCTCAGATTGATCAACCCGGTGGCCTTGGTGCCGCCGAGGAAAAGATTCACGAAGCCACCTTTGGCCGTGTTGCCGCCGGGCCAATGTGGTTGGTGAAACGTAAAGATGCTGACAAAGCACAACGACAGCAAAGACCCAAAGATCCTGCTAAAGTACAACAGCAGCAGGCTGATATTGCCAACAGCCTCTTAAAAGCTTCGGCGACGAATCTGGCGGCTTTGCCGAAGGAGGTAGCGATTTTACTTGATACCCTCAACGAACAACAAATAGGTGTTGATCGCTTATTGAAAGAGCTGGAAAGCCGGCGCGGACAACTCTTTGTGGATTGGTATAAGTACATGGTGCTCGAATATCCGCAAACAGGAAGCTTTAATCCGGACAACAGCATTGACGTTAACAAAGCCTACGATTATTTACAAACGGAAGCGGGAGATATTGCCGGAGATAATTATGACGACACCGGAGGGCAAATGGCACTGTTAAACCAACTGACCGAAGGAATCACTGTCCTCAAAGAAGCCATTGCTTCAGCTATCAAAGCTACGAATTCTAAAGACCTGGAATTGGTAAAAGTGGAAGCACCTCGCTACTGGCAACCTCATGACCCCGTAGTGATGGTCTCCGGCGTAGATCTGGAAGCTCCTCAACGCCACGGCGGCGATGGCCGATTCGATGAGCAAGGGTGCTTATTGTGCCGCGTTTCAGGCCAGCTGGTTTCCAGTATGAACGTGTCAGGGAAAACCGTAGGTACTGCCCAATTGCCCCCATTGACTGGCCCGGCGAGACCTCCGGTCTATACAGAAGAGTTGGGCAAGCTCCTGGACGAAGCCTTTTTCCTCCTGCCACAAGACGGCCTGTTGCTCGCTACTGCTGCCGGAGACATCTCCCTGGCGAGTGATATCGTAACCGCTCAGGCCAATTTTTTAAGCGGCCAGAAAAATCCGGATCAGGTAATCAATTTCAGTGGAAATATCCCCAGCTCTCTGGCAATGAAAGACTGGGGTGGTGCTGAGGGAGAAAACCCCTGGATTCCGCTGATGATGCAATGGCGGGTAGATTTTGATCCCGTAATGCCAATAAAGCCAAACAATAGGGGAGGGGATACTGCTTATCCTGAGGACCTCATCACCAGTAACTTCAAGGCCGATGATGCTGCGATGGCCGTCGAGTTGGTAAGTAACAAGCCGCCTGGGGAATGGACCTCCCGACAATCTTACGAAGGGGGTATTTTACTGTCGACGAATACTGAAATTAGTATTCGTGAGCAGGCAAGTGCCTTCATCAAAAACTACCCGGAAGACGAGAACACACAAGCTCTTAAAGAATTTTTGGACTACCTAAAAACCAACCGACTGCCCAATCAGAGCCAGGCACTGAGCGGCTTCAATGAAGCCCTCCTGATGCGAGAGCTTGGAATGCAGATGCCCGTTAATGATCCTCTTTCTCCCGGCGGATTACACGAACGATTCATCAATGGCGAATTGCCAAAAGTGATCGGACGAATGAATATAAACGCTCCCATGCCACTCAATTATTTTAATCCACTACGGGCCGGGAACCTGAAAATTTCTAAAATCCGCATTATTGACGCCTTTGGTCAGTATCAGGATATCGATTCTCCGGAGATGATCATCTCTCATAATCTACAACCGGTAATGGCTAGTGAGGATAACCTGGTAGCTTTACCTCCACGTATTACCCAGCCGAGCCGACTAATGTTTCGGTGGCAGTCAGCACTCGACGACTCACTGGAATCGAATAGCCATCCAGCTACCACCCCGGTCTTCGGTTGGGTGTTGTTCAACCACCTCGACGATTCCCTGGCCGTGTATGATGGAGAAGGAAATGCTTTGGGAAGTTTTAACCTACGTGGACCGGTCTGGCAGAGTGCTCCTGGACATGAAGAAAGCTATGGTACGACCGACCCTTCCCTTGTCCTTAAGGGGCTTACGAATACCCCCGCTAATGTCCACTTGAAGCACTTTGTAAATGGTGTTTACGCAAAGATTAAAGACGGAAAACTGGATTACCTGGAGGCGATGTTGGCGGCGATTGATCGTAGCGTCACCACCATTGACCCCAGTCGGGCGAAGCAGCATCAGGGACTCAGTGTTCTGGTGGGCCGTCCGCTGGCATTGACCAGGGCTTCATTGAAGCTGGAATTAGACGGCTTACCTGCACTCGACCAAAGCTGGTCAGCCTTTAAAAACACGATTAATGAAGACACTCCATTGCCTTATGAATCGCGCGAGACTGCGGGCTTCACGAAGGTGAAATTCCCCGTTCAGATTGGGGATTTGAGCAAAATGAACGATGGCCTGATCGGCTACTTCACTACGGACAAAGCGGATTCCCGGCCCGAGGACTACAACACTTTTTATGCACCTGCTATTGTCCATACTGACCATATAGGAAAAGGAGTTGAAGCCCCCGGATTTGACCATCTTCAATTGACCCCCTCTTACGGGATAATAACTGAAGCTGGGGAGGTGAACGGGGTTAATTATAAAAAAGTGACTTCCCAGACGACGGAGAACAGCCAGTACCTAACGATGCTGGTGGATCCCCGAGCTGCGATCCATGCTACTACCGGCATTCTCCCCACCAAAAGCATTGAGATTCCGCCAGATTTGTATGCGGATGCTTTGGCCAATTTGGCCGTGACTTTTCTCACGGCTCCCCTGCTCACCAGCTCCCATAAGCTGGCCATTCCTCTGCCTAAAGAAGAAGGTTTTGCCTGGAGCTGGATTACGAATGAAAACAATAATTGGTCGGCAAATAGTAAGATTGCAACGGTTAATCCCCGTGCTGCTTTCGACTATCCGCCAGTGGTGGTGGAAGAGGGGTGGTTGCAATTACGGGCGAAAAAGGAAGGGAGCAGTTCATAAACCTTGCCCTTCAACCATTTTTTCACCTGCGCTCCGTGCAAAAAAAACATTATGCAGCATCTAACCTTTTCTCTCGTCAACCTTACCCCCGCTGCGGAGGGTGAAGCCATCATTTACAATGCTGGTGAACCTAGTCTGAATCAATTACAACTCACCCTGACCAACAACGGGCCGGAGCTGAAACTAAAGGCAGGCTGCCCATTGCCTGAAGACAAACTTCCCCCAGGCCAAACAGGCTTATACCTAAGTTTCGGCCAAATCCTTACAGACATGGGGAAAGGCCTGGAAATAAACGCAGAAGGGTGGGGGTCTACCTATACTTCTGCGGGTAACTGGGCGCTCAGTCCCTCCAGCGAAATGGTACTGGCTAAAGGAGAAAAAGTGACCTTAAAGCTATCCGGGTTTAAGGTAAATCCAAATTCGACAACGGGTTACCTCACCGTTGATTACCTGGGCTTCTCCGGGATACGTGATAATTCTGTTCAACTGCATGTTACCGTTGCGGCCCCACCAACGCAGGGAAAAAAGTCTTTACAGAATGTTCTTGCTATGGAGTCGCTGGATGGGCAAAATGCGGTTTTTCTAATGGCTAGCCCTCAGGAATCATTCGACAATAGTTTGTCCTTCAGTCTGCGGAATAAAAATAAAATGGAACCGCTCAAATGCGGACCAAATACCATTTTTACTATTTCTGCAGTATTTGGCAAAGTGCCCGG
>CALIGP010000032.1 GCA_938021455.1 uncultured Lewinella sp.
CGCAGGTGCGGATTACAGCTGGTCTTTCCCCGGTGCTACTCCGGCCACGGCTACCGGAGCGTTGAGCAATTTCCCCGTTAGCTGGGCCAATGCCGGCCCGCAGATGATACAGCTTGTCGTAACGAGCAATGGTTGTACGGATAGAATGGATATGGTGGTAGAGGTGTCTCCGCCCGCCAATGCCGGTAACTCCCTTGGTGATGACTTACAACTTTGTGCCGGAAACAGTGAAACGATTAACCTCAACACATTGATTGCCGGGCAGGATCCGGGTGGTGTCTGGGACTTTGCGCCAGACGGTAACCCCTCCAACTCCGGATTGAACTTAAGTAACGGAATTTTTGATGCCGGCAGCTTGCCCCCGGGGGATTATAGCTTCCAGTACACCATCGCCGGAACGACCTGTCCATCGGTTACCTCCGAGCTTGGTCTTTTGTTGTTAGGAGCACCAGTGGCCGACGCAGGCCCCGATCAACTCATTACCTGTACGATGGGTATGGTGAGTCTCAACGGTACGAACTCGGATTCTGGAGACGGCTTCACTTACCGCTGGTCTTCTGCTGACCCGAACATTATGATTATGGATGCCGATCAACCCATGATTGACGTTGGTCAACCCGGCGTATATCAGCTGGAAGTTACCAACGCTATTGGTTGTAGTTCCATCAATGACGTTATCGTTACGGCGGAAACAGAAGCTCCCGTAATGGAAGTTGAGCTTAGCCAAATTACCTGTTTCCAGGCAGATGACGGTGCGATTCTTGTTACTAACGTAAATGGTGGAAGAGCGCCTTACACCTTCAGCCTGAATGGTCAGGAACGGGGACAGTCAACCCTCTTTGCTGGCTTAGAGCCCGCTGAATATGACCTGATGATTACGGATGCGAATGGCTGTTTTAGCAACATTTTAATCGACATGACGCAACCCGATGAGCTTTCTATCCGACTCCGCTTCCCCGGTGATAGTACAGAAGTTAATTTTGGCGAAGAGATCTTCATTACGGCCTCTGTAAACGGTGGAAATGCGATTGATACGCTTCTCTGGCAACCTGATAGTATCAAAACGACCGAAGGCGGATTGTCTGGTATTGAGTTTACGGCAACGGAAACTCAGATGATTTCTGTTACCGTGGTGGATGAGCTTGGTTGTTCTGCTACCGACCGTGAAATGCTCTTAGTCCGTAAGGACCGTCCGGTCTACTTCCCGACGGCCTTTAGCCCGAATGGAGACAACATCAATGACATCTTCTTCATCGGAGGAGACCTGGATAAGGTTGATTTCATTGAAGACTTCTTCATCTACGATAGATGGGGAGAGGCTGTCTATACAGGAGGTCAGGTAGGAACTGCCGATCAGATTGCAGCTCCGGGAGATGGTAGTCGTTTCCTTCCCAATGACCCCGATTTCGGTTGGGATGGTATGCTCAATGGCCGGGCGATGAACCCGCAAGTACTTGTCTATACCGCAACAGTTCATTTCTCGGACGGAGAAGTAATCGTTTACAAAGGAGACTTTGTGTTGATGCGCTAATGGCCTTCTGGGCTTTTACGGGATACAACGGACATTCATCAAGCTTAGCCAGAGTGCTTTAGCGGTCAGTGATCAACATTCAGCGCAATTTTGCCTGAATGATGACCACTGACCGCTTTTTCATGTAGCCCCAAAATACCAACGAACCAAAATACCAACGAACCAAAACACCAACCTACCTTTACCCTTAATGGAGCTATCCGTTATCATCGTTAACTATAACGTCCGCTACTTCCTGGAGCAGGCCTTGCTAAGCGTAGAACGTGCCATTTCTGGCGTGGAAGCAGAGGTGTGGGTTGTTGACAACAACTCTGCGGACAATTCAGTAGATATGGTCCGCGAACGCTTTCCGTGGGTAAAACTGATTGCTAATGACGACAACCCAGGCTTCTCTATTGCTAATAATCAGGCGATCAGACAATCAACGGGTAAATATGTGTTGCTGCTTAATCCGGACACAGTCGTAAAAGAAGATACCTTTAGCCGTTGTCTTGCTTTCATGGAGACACACGATAATGCGGGTGGGCTAGGAGTTCGTATGATGGATGGTCAGGGCAGTTTCCTGAAAGAGAGTAAACGTGGGCTACCTACGCCCTGGGTCGCCTTTACGAAGGCCTTTGGGCTTTCGAGCCTGTTTCCGCGCTCAAGACGATTCAATCACTATCATTTAGGTTACCTCAGCGAAGAAGAAGTACACGAAGTTGAAATTCTTGCTGGCGCCTTTATGCTTATGCGGCGCAAAGCACTGGACGAGGTCGGTTTGTTAGACGAGGACTTCTTCATGTACGGCGAGGACATTGACCTCTCTTACCGCCTCATAAAGGGGGGATATAAGAACTACTACTTTCCGGAAACAAGTATTATTCACTACAAAGGAGAAAGCACCAAGCGGGGAAGCCTGAATTACGTACGGGTCTTTTACCAGGCGATGATCATTTTTGCCCGGAAGCACTTCTCTGGCTCTCAGGGCAAACTCCTGGTGGTACTCATGCAGTTCGCTATCTACTTTAGGGCACTGTTGACCATCGTTTCTAACCTGTGGAGCAGGCTTAAATTTCCGCTACTGGATGCGGTGGGGATCTATATTGGCCTCCGTATTCTCAAAGTACTCTGGGCAGAGTATCATTTTGGTGATCCCGCTTACTTTGCGGAGGAGATCAACTACCTCCATTTTCCGGCTTATACTTTGCTTTGGGTGGGGAGCATTTTTCTCAGTGGAGGGTACGATCACCCTTATGCCCCAGGTAAACTGCTAAGAAGTTTGGGCACTGGAACGCTCATCCTTTTCGCCGTCTATGGCTTGTTGCCGGAAGAGCTTCGCCCCAGCAGAGCGCTGCTTTTGCTGGGTGCAGCCTGGGCTGCATGCTGGACTTTGGGAGTTCGACTCATTGCTCATTTAATCCAATTTCGGCACCTGCGCATCGGCGCCCAAAACGACCTTCGCCTAGCCATTGTGGGCAGTAAATCTGAAACGGAACGCGCCCTGAGCCTGCTTCAAAGAGCAGGTGCAAAACGCAACTTACTCGGTCGCATTGCTCCGGCTAATGACCCGGACACGGTCGATGCTATTGGTAGCACCGACCGCCTGCCAGCACTCATGCAACTGTATCGTGCGGAAGAGATTATCTTTTGCTCAGCTGATCTGAGTAACGATAACATTCAAGGATGGATGAGCCAATTAGGCCCTGGTAGTCAATATCGTATTTTGCCCGAAGCAAGTAGCAGTATCATTGGTAGCCATCGGTCTGACCAACGCGGGGTGCTTTATACCATTGACGTAAATCTCCGCATCGATGAACCCGTCAATCGGCGGGCAAAGTGGTTCTTTGACAAGGGGATCTCCTTATTGTTCTTACTGCTATCACCGGTGCTCATTTGGTTAGCAGTGGATAAAGGAACCTTTTTGAGGAATATCTTCCGGGTATTTTCTGGGAATAAGCATTGGGTGGGCTATGCAAGGCGTGAAATTCCTCATGCAAACCTTCCGACTCTTAAAGAAGGTGTTTTAAGCCCTGCGACGGGGTCCACTATAACGGATGCAGAAACGCTTCAGCATCTCAATTTTCTCTACGCCAGGGACTATTCCGTAGGGGAAGACTGGCGGATCGTACTTCGTAATTTCAGGCAGTTAGGCAATGGCTGATTACCACTTCCGTCGTTCTAGACTCAGTACTGTGAGGAGCAGAAAAAAGGCTGACAAGCTTAAAAAGTAAATGACATCCCGGCTGTCAATGAGCCCACGACCGAGCGAACGGAAGTGATGCTGCATGCCAAGAGATTGGATGAAATTTTCTCCATTGAGGTAAAAAACCGGAAGGCTAGCCAGTAAATCGAAGCCGAAATAGCACCAGAAACTGAGGGCCAGGGCAATGAGGAAGCCAACGATCTGATTAGCCGTTAGCGAACTGGCAAAGAGCCCGATAGAAACGAAGGCCATGGACAGGAATACCAGCCCGAGGTAAGAACCAATCGTGCCGCCAGCATCGATATTACCTACCGGAGAACCGAGTTGGTAAATAGTGTAGTAGTAAAGCACGGTGGGTAAAAGCGCAATGAGTACCAGGCTGAGACAAGCTAGAAACTTGCCCATTACGATTTCTACCTCCCGCAGAGGGCGGGTAACGAGTAGCTCAATGGCACCGGTTTGTTTTTCTTCAGCGAAAGCTCGCATGCAGATGGCCGGGATGATGAAGGTTAGCACATTAGGTGCCAGGGTGAAAAAAGGGCCGAGGCTGGCATACCCAAAATTAAGCAGACTCGTATCCGGAAAGACGAACATAAACAGGCCCATCACCAGGAGAAATACGGCAATAACAATGTAACCGATAAGGCTGCTGAAGAAAGCATTGATTTCCTTGCGGAAGATAGCGAGCATGAATAGAAGCTTAGGAGTAACGAATTACCGAAGGGGTAAAGTTATGAAATGGCGGTCATCATAGAGTCGTACCGCTCGTAGAAGCAAGGTTTCTTCTGCTTTTTCTTGTTTCAACAGCGCCTTGGTGAGGTCTTCGTCATCAGCGCATAATTCCATAATATTTTCCTTCGTGAAGGGTAGGCGGGCGCCGGAGCGCAGGTGCAAAATTCGGTACAGGCGCAAGGTTTTTTCGCGTTCTACCCATGCTTGGCGGAAGGGGAGCCCATTCGCGGGGTTATAAGCCTTCATCAGTTGGCGGGTCTGTACTGTAGTGTCATACTGTAGCGTACTCAGCAAGCCGTGCACCCTAAGGCCGGTAAACTCATGAAATTGACGCTGTTGATCATGGCGGACGAAGAAATAGGGCTTTCCGTCCAGACTAATGGCGTAGGGAATAATGTCTTGGTTGATCCGAACGTCCTTATAGCCGTAATCCGCAATCTGGACTTTAAAATCTTCGGGTAGCTGCACCATTTCTCCATCGATGGCTTCCCAACCTAAGTCGGGCTGATTCGCCAGCAACGAGGCGTGGCTGAAGTAGATGCCCTCTACGAACCGAAAATTGGCATCAAAGCGGGCAGAGTCTGCCTGGGCCGATAGGTTAACACAAGAAATGGTGAAGAAGAGAAGGAGTAAGAATCGTACCATATAAGGGATAGCGTAGGTAAGTGGATCAAGCGGATAGGTTCTCGTGTATCAGGCAGTAACACTACTGCCGGAATCCGAACTGGTGAGTGCCCTAAAGACTTCTTCCACGCTCAGGTCTTCCTGTTGCATACCCAGCAAAACGAGGTCGTTCTGAACGGCAAAGCGGAAAACTTCAGCGCGTGCGTCGGCCTTGGCGGCGAGGTAAAGACGATAGCTGAACCCCTCCGGGTTGGTTTCTACCCGGGCAACGCCGGGAATAGAACTAAGTTTTTTGGAATCAGCCGTTTTATCAAAGGCAACCAGTAAGGACCGGTCACCACTCAACCGGCGTTTTAGCTTCTCAATGGGATCATCCGCAACTAACTGACCTCGATCAATAATAATGACCCGGTCACATAGGGCCTGTACTTCTTGCATGATGTGCGTACTGAAAATAACTGTCTTCTCCTTTCCCAAGGCTTTTATCAGTGATCTGATCTCCGCCAGTTGGTTAGGGTCAAGCCCACTGGTAGGCTCGTCCAGAATCAAAACTTTAGGATCGTGGAGCATCGCCTGTGCCAGGCCAACTCGCTGACGGTATCCCTTGGATAGTGCACCGATCCGTTTGTGGCTTTCTCGGCCCAGACCCGTCATGTCAATGAGCTCATTGATCCTGGATTTTGCATTCTGCACACGGTTAGCCCCCGCTGCAAAAGTGAGGTATTCCCGGACGTACATATCCTTATACAGTGGATTGTGTTCAGGGAGATAGCCCACTAATTTTCTTACCGCCAGGCTTTCCGTCGTGACATCGTGACCGCAAACGGTAGCGCTGCCGGAAGTTTGGCTTAAATAGCAAGTAAGAATCTTCATGGTGGTGGTCTTCCCCGCGCCATTTGGCCCAAGAAAACCTAGGATACCTCCGGGTTTGGCTTCAAAGGATATCTCGTCGAGAGCCCTTTGCTCTCCGTAAAGTTTAGTTAGCTTATTTACACTTACTGACAAAGTCTCGAAGTTGAGGTTAATTCGATAGTAGTAGAACAGAGAGGACCCGCGAATATTTCACAATGGGTAAATTTCCTTCTGAGGTCAGTGAGCAAAGATAAAAAAGGGAGGAGTTAGTCGTAGAACTCCTCCTCAAATACGCTGGAAAAAACGATTTACAAGAGGACAGCTAATCAATAGCGCTGGATACAGCTGTACCCAATGTTATTTAATGAGTGCAAACATATATCAATAAAAAGAAAGTAAATCTTAAAGTTTTGCTAGTCACCATATTCAACGGTGTTGATCACCGTTATTAGCTGAAAGTGTATGCAAAATTGGTTGGATTTTTCTTTTTCCTGCACTTTACCGCAACTGCTGTATGTACAATCGATGATTGGTCGCCATATTTGTGCTTCTTGCGCACACAAGGTCTTTTCTGACGTTTCGTCCATACACTCAAGAATACTTATAACTATGCTCCCTCAAATCGACCCTACAACTACACTTGCCTGGAAAGAACTCGAAATGCACGCTCATGAAATGGAAGGGCGTCATATGAAGGATCTATTTGCCCAGGATCCTAAGCGGTTTGAAAACCTCAGCCAGACTTACGAAGATATTCTACTGGATTATTCCAAGAATATTCTTTCTCAACAGACGCTGGATTTACTCTACCGATTGGCGGAGGAATGTGGCGTCAAGGGGGCTACTGAAAAGATGTTTGCCGGTGAAATCATTAATGGTACGGAAGGTCGAGCCGTCTTACACGTAGCGCTCCGTAACCGGGGGCAAGGTAGCATCATGGTAGACGGCGAAGACGTAATGCCTGCAGTCCGTGATACCTTGGATCGTATGAAAGCCTTCTGTGAACGGGTCCATTCCGGGAAGCATGTAGGGTACACCGGTAAGCCACTTACGCAGGTGGTCAACATCGGGATCGGCGGGTCAGACCTTGGCCCAGTCATGGTAACGGAAGCCCTAAAGCCCTACTGGATAGATGGCCGGGAAGTATACTTCGTGAGTAATATTGACGGTACTCACCTAGCCGAGGTATTGAAGAAAATAGACCCTGAAACCACGCTCTTTCTGGTGGCTTCCAAAACCTTCACTACTCAGGAAACAATGACCAACGCCCGGAGTGCCCGGCAGTGGTTCTATGAGCAGGGTGGGAGTGAGGCGGACGTTGCCAAGCATTTTGCAGCTTTAAGTACCAATGCTTCGGGCGTAATGGAATTCGGTATAGACCGCGAAAACATCTTTGGCTTTTGGGATTGGGTCGGTGGCCGCTATAGCCTGTCAAGTGCCATCGGAATGAGTATCGCCCTGACCGTTGGTTTTGACAATTTTGCCGGCTTGCTGGACGGAATGCACAATATGGATGAGCATTTCCGGAATGCGCCCATGGAAGAAAACCTACCGGTGAAACTTGCCCTGATGGGCGTTTGGTACACTAACTTCTTTGGCGCGGAGACGGAAGCAATCCTTCCTTACGATCAATATCTCCACCGTTTTCCCGCTTATTTCCAGCAAGGAAATATGGAAAGCAACGGAAAGAGTGTAGATCGTAACGGTAACCCCGTAGACTATGAAACTGGTCCCATCATCTGGGGCGAGCCAGGCACTAATGGCCAGCATGCTTTCTACCAGCTAATTCACCAGGGCACGCGACTCATCCCTTGTGATTTTATCGCTCCGGCGGTTTCTCATAATCCTTTGGGAGATCACCATGCAATCTTGCTTAGTAACTTCTTTGCCCAAACGGAGGCTTTGATGAACGGCAAGACAGCTATTCAGGTGTCCGCAGAATTGAAAAAGGAGGGTAAAACAGAGGAAGAAATTGCGAAACTGATGCCCTTCAAGGTGTTTGACGGCAACCGGCCTACCAATTCTATTTTGGTGAAGAAAATAACACCTTACGTCCTGGGCCAGCTCATCGCCATGTATGAGCACAAGATATTTGTACAGGGCATCATCTGGAACATTTACAGCTTTGATCAGTGGGGAGTAGAGTTGGGTAAACAGCTGGCCAAAGCAATTCTGCCGGAACTGGGCGACGGCGCGCAGGTGCAGAGTCATGATAGTAGCACCAATGGTTTGATTAACGCCTATAAAGATTGGCGGTAAAAATTGAAACAGACACTGCCCGAATCATCCGGCGACTTATTATAAGCTTTTACAGAACCTCTTGCATTTTTTTCCGTTACGAAAGCAAAAGGCAAAACATTAGACCCACCATGCGAATCACCTCACTATTACTCTTGGTATTCTTTTTTTCTTGCCAAGTCGCTTTTGCGCAAGACCCGCCCAAGGCCGAGATTACGGAAACTGGTGAAAAGAAGAAAGAGAAAAAATCTCCCTTTAAGCCATACACCGAGTTGATTTCTGATGATGCCGTTTCCACCGACGGACTCTTCAAAACCCACCGGGTGGGGGAGAAGTACTACTTCGAAATCCCTTTCGAAACACTAGAGCGAGATATGTTACTCGTGAGTCGGATAGCCAAAATCCCCTCCGGGCTAGGAGGCGGTTACGTCAATGCAGGGTCCAAAACAAACGAG
>CALIGP010000033.1 GCA_938021455.1 uncultured Lewinella sp.
ATTTTCGTAGGTGTAAATGAGCCGGGTCTTGAACTGAGTGGGGTCTTTAGTATCCAGCGGACCAACGGCATATTCTTCGATACTAGGCTTAGCGGCGGTTAGGCCGCGGCGTTTGAGCTCCGCATTCAGGGCGTAGTGCATAGCGGTGAGACCGTCATAAGGTCCGTCCAGGTCAAGTGCAATGGCTTTTTGGGGGGGCAGGGCGATGGTAACATAAGGCGGTAAACTGGTTCCGGCGCTAACGGGAAGTGCTACGGCGGCGTCTCCCCAACCACGGTCTGTGTCCCATTCGTAGAAGAGACTAGTGGTGGGGCCGGTGGTTTGGAGCCCTGCCTTCTTCGCGGCCTTGTTCAGGGCGTCGCTTTCCATGCCCAGAAAGCCATTCATGTCCAGTAGGGAAAGATCTTGCCGAAACACGATATAGTGACGCTCTGGAAGGTCCAGCTCCAGATATTCCAGATTGGTGACCCTGGAAGTGGTATCACCTCCTTCGATTTCTTTGGAGAGGATGGTTTCTTCTGCGGTTTCTGGCTCCGAAGAGGTGCAGGCAAAGCAGCATACCATCAGCAGGGCAATGGTTATAAAGGACGCAGCTCTTAGCATGGGGAAGAATTTTCCGCAAAGGTAATAAGTAGAGATGGTCATGGCCACGCTTCCCCCTCAAGAGTTTTAATCGGCCGTACTCACGAGGCGCTTTCTCTAAGTCTGCGAGGAGACCTATTCAATTCTCCTCCCGCTCCACTCGCTTAAAAGGATGACTCGCCTGAATCTTGAACCGAATGCATAAGTCTGGGTAATCCGCCTGGCAGAGTTCCTGGAATATGGCATCTGGTACGCCCTGATAGGCAATGGTGGTATTACCGCTCTGGTAAGTGAGCAGCAAGGTCTGGGCAGCCGCATCATAGTCGGCTTCTGCTACCATTTCGGAGCAGTGACGTAAATTGATATTTTGCATGATGGGCTGATAAAAGATTAAACTCGCTCTAAATCGCAAATTACTCAACGGTAGCAATTGCGGCTAAGTTCGTAACGCTACTCAACTAATCTTTATTCCAACATACCGATCAGGTACACGCTTAGCGTACCAACGTAAAGCTACCCTGAATTACTTCTGTTCGCTTATCATAGTATTCTACCTCGACACTAAAGACGTATACGGCAGCGGGCGCTTTTTGCCCATCGTTCATACCGTCCCAACCTTCATTCGGGTCGTTGACCATAAAGTTTTCGTTGTTGAACACCTGGTTGCCCCAGCGGTCAAAGATTCGGAAACCCGTCACGTTGACCACAAATTCAGGATTGCCAAACACGGTGTATACATCATTAACACCATCGCCATTATTGGGGCTGAAGGCATTGGGCATATAGACGAGTTCCTGTTCCGTAACGAACACGTTTTGCCGTAGCTCAAGTACACAACCGTTTGAGTCTGCTACCGTGAGCAGGGCCACAAAGGATTCCAGCGAATTAACCCTTGGATCCGGGCAATTGAGACAGGCCGTTGAGTCTGGGAGGTTAGACCACTCCCACTGCACCAGCGCTCCGTCGCCCCGATTAGTCTCTGCGCCAAGCGTCGCTTCTTCTCCAAGTTGAACGGTAACGTCTTCAGCAAAGCCGGTAAATTCACCGGAGGCGAAAATCAGGAAGGTGTCTCGCAGCTCACAGCCCAGTGCGTCCGTAACGACTAAAACGTTACTTCCTTCGGGTAGTCCACGAAGTCCCGTACCGAAGGGTTCGGAAACGCCCGTGGGGCTGCTGAATTCGTACGGTGGGTGCATGCCGGTTACGCCAGTAACGAATATCCGACCACCTACTTCTGGGCAGGGTGGCTGCTGAATGGTATAGGAAACAGCAGTTGGGGCTTCGGAAATAACCATCACTGTATCAAAAGAACTACAGCCGGATTCGGGGTGAATAGCTTCAAAGACAAAAGCACCAGCCTCCTGGGCAAAAGCTCGGGTAGATTCACTGATGACCCGGCCATCAGGAGCGTACCAACGTCCGGTTGAGCCATTAAGCCGGGGAGAGAAGTTGCCATTAAGCAGCGTCCCGGCACCATCACAGATCAGGGGTTGATCGTTGCCCGCCAGGGGCGTAAGGGTAGCACCATTCTGGACCACTTGTACGCTCTCCATCGTCGTACAACCATTGAGAGTGTCCGTCACCAGCACGGAGTAGATTCCGGGGCGATCAACGCGGGTGCTTAGTTCGGTTAAAGGAGCTGTGAAGTTCCCATTAGTAGTAGACCATGCGAAACGATAAGGTCCGTTGGCCGTTACGGAAACTACTACGTCCGGTAGGCGGCAATTGAGTGTCACCTGCGGCGAAGGATTCGTTACCGTCGGCGGGTCCTGATCAATGGCTACTTCCGTTGTTGCAACGGATGGACAACCATTGTCATCGCGGATAACGGTTACTTCATAATTCCCCGGCGTGCTAATGGCCGGCAGGGTTGCTGAAGTGCCAATAATACCACCTCCGTTAAGGCGCCATTCATACGTCACCGGATCCGTGTATTCGGGGTGACTGACGGTGATGTCAATGATCTGATCGGTACAGGTCAGCGGGCTAATCGTTGGTAATACCAAATTGATCAGGTCGGCGCTTTGTCCAATATTAATGGAGTCAACGGCTGTACAATTACTCGCAGGATCAAAGACAGACACATAATAACGGCCAGGCGCAGACACGGAGATGGTCCGGTCAGTTCCCAGGTCATTTTGACTCTGATCTGTCCATTGCCACCTTACGGGTTGAGTGTTTTGCTGGGCGCTTAGGTCCAGGCTGGTCTGGTTACAGCTAAGTTCCGGCTCAGAGGCTGAGATGGTGGCTAGTACAATAACACTGCGGTCTTGCAAATTAAAAGACTGCACAATTTCACAGTTGTTCTCGTCGCTGATCGTCAGGTCGTAAGCACCTGCGGAAACGTCTCCGAGTACGTTACCCATCGTACCATTGCTCCAGCGGTAGGTAAGCTGCCCGGTACCTCCGGTATAGGTGGCACTAGCATAGGCTAGTGCAGAGCAAGTCTCATTCCGACTACTGTCCTGTAGCAGGCTAATGACGGAGGCTGGCTCCAGGATGGTGAAAGTGGTGTCCCACAAGCAGGCAGTTGCTGCTATTTCCGTTACCGTCAAGCTGTAGGTGCCCGCCGTTAGGTTACTTACCGAAGGTCCGTTAAGCCCGGCCCGGTCCCAGCTAAAGGTATAGGCTGCATTGTTGTTGTTTACAACTACGCTGATGGCTCCTTCCGGACTTCCTGCACAGGCTACGTTAGTAACCATGGGGTCAACACTGAAGACTGCATCCGTCACGTTGGCAATTCCTCCTGCTGCCCCCGGGCAATTGCCGACTCCGAAGACCGAAATCAGCTGAATGGTGGTGCTAGAGGTATAATTCAGCAATGTATCTCCTAAGGTGATGAAGGTCCGGTCAACGCCATTCTCGCGCAGGGTAACTTCATAGCGGTTACTTCCGTTGAGCGTTAAAGGAACATCAACGTTGAAGGGGGCATTACAGATAGAATAGTTGCCACTAATGACAGCTTGGACGTCTTCAAGAACGACCGTAACGGTATCGTTGGCCATCAATCCGCAGTTATCTGTTACGACTACTGGATAACGATTAACACCCGCCAGGGTGGTGATCTGGTAGACGCTATCCGATGAAGTACCATTCTCCCAATTGAAAGAGTAGGGGAGACTTCCTCCAGTAACGGTTACTGCAATGTCCAGTAAATCTCCCGGGCAATTAGGTAGAGCAGTTACCTCTGCTGATAGCAGCATGTCTGGTTCTGCGACAACGAAGAAGGTGTCAAAGAAACAAGCGCTGGGGGATAAATCCGTGATACGAACAGGGTAACTACCCGCCGGCAAATTGGCAGGGTTGGACCCTGAGAGACCTGGAGTCGCCCAATCATAAGTATAGGCTGTTGGGTCTCCGTTTACGGTCAGGTTTAACGCGCCGTCATTCCCGCCAGCACAGCTAACGTCTGTAGTGGCTGATGAGACTACGAAATCGGAATCAATGACACGGGCAGTGCCATTGACGAGACCGGCACAGCCGTCAGCTCCCCTTACCTCTACCAATTCAATGGTTGTGGCTAAGGTGTAGTTGATAGTTGTGTTGCCGGTGAGAGAAAGCGTTCTGGGAACGCCGTTTTCTAGTATGTCAAGCTCATAGCTTGCGCTTCCGCTGAGGGTGAATGGCACATCAATGTTGAAGGGAGGGTTACAGACACCATATGTTCCACCAACGGAGGCACTTACGTCTTCGAAACTATAACTGATAAAGGCCGTACTGGTCGTCATACAGGCGTCCGTCACTTCTATCGTATAAGTGGTGTTACCACCGCCAACAAATACCGGGAGCAGGCTGTCTACGGTGAGGCTGTCCCGCCATAAGAAAGAGTAGGGTGGGGTACCGCCCATGACGGTAGGTACAATCGTATCGGCTGCGAGCGGACAGGTCAAACTGCCATAGGTCAATGCAACCGTTAGCGCCGCTGGTTCGGTGATATTGAAGGTGGTGTCAATAGAACAGCTGGCATCCATGGCGTCCGAAATGGTCACCGTGTAGCTGCCGGCGGAAAGTCCCGTTCGATTGCCGCTGGTATTACCACCGTCTGACCAAGCAAAAGTAACAGCTACATTGCCTGGGGCCGTCAACAGGATATTGCCCGTGGCTTCGCCACGACAAAGAACGTTGTCCACCGTCGGGTTAAATCGTAAGTCAGGGTCTACTACCGTCGCTTGCCCATCAGTAATCTCTCCGTTACAATCTAGACCGTTACGAATACTGATAACGGTTATCGTTGCCGAAGTTGAAAAGGGGATATTGGTCAGCCCAACACTAAGCATAAGAGTGTCCAGCTGACTTACACCAGAAGAATCAGTGCGGACTTCAACGGCATACGTTCCGGCTGGGCCAGAAACCGTGAAGGGAACCTGTACCGGGTCAGCGTTACATAAGGAGTAGCGACCAGTTAACTCAACGGAGAAAACGGGAAGGTCAATAACAACAGAATCCGTTACCTCAACGCCACAGTTATCGGTCACCACTACCGGATAAACGGTTCTGCCAGTTTGAGTCGTTATACTTAGCAGGCTATCCATGCTCAGGCTGTCGGGCCAGAGAAAATCGTAGGGAGCGGAGCCTCCGCTAACGACTGGGGCTAAAATGATGGCCTCTCCCGGGCAGTCGGGCCGGAGATAATCGATGGAGTCGATGATCAGCACCGGTGGTGCATTAAGTGTATAGGTGAAGTTTTCCGAACAGTTCGGGTCACTAATGGGGGCAATAGCCACGGTGTAACTACCAACGGGAAGGTTACTGCGGGTAGGGCTAGTTTGGCCAGCATCATCCATCCAGCTAAAGGAGTGGTTGGCGTTACCGCCAGCGACACTAAGCGTAATATTACCCGTAGGTGTATCACAGTCCGGATCGGTTAACATCGGCGTTACGGTCAGATCCGCTGAACGAATGTTAAAGGAGCCAGTTGCTGAGCCTCCACAACCAGAATTGTCCGTTATCCCAATTACACTAACAATAGCCGGATAGTCAAAAAGGAAGTTAGTGTCTTGAGTAACCACATAGTCAACTTCCGTAATGATTCCACTGGAGTCAATCCGCAGCCGCAAATTAAACGGCGCAGTGCCTTCTACATCTATGGGGACCGTCGCAGTAGGGTTATTACACAAGGAGAATTCCCCGGCAGTAGACGCAGACACTGCGGGAGCCGTAATGATTATCGATCCAGTACCCATCAGTCCACAGCTATCCGTTACAACAAACTGTATGGTGGTGTCTCGTCCCGTAGAGGTATAAGTCACCCGGCTGGTATCCAAACCATTTGGCCAGTTGTAGGTATATCTTGGTTTGCCACCCATAACGTCGGCTTCCAGAATGAGCTCTTCCCCAGCGCAAAGAATTTGGCCGGGTGTAAGGTCGACTTCCAGGTTTACCGCATCCTGAATCCAAAAAGTGTCGCGGTTCTGGTCACAGTTACAGGTGCCGTCATACCGGATTATAAAGGCCTCTATTCCTTCGGCGGCCAGTGCATCGGCAAGGATGGGAATTTTTAGGGTGGCGCTGGTGTCTCCAGCAGGGATGATGAAGGGAGAGGGGGGGAGCTGGAAGTCAAGGTCATTCTCTGCCATGTTGAGCCCACTGGTGGTAATGAGGTTGTAATTTACAGCCTGAGGCCCGGCTACATCAGAAGAGTCCGAGAAGAGACGACTAAAGGTGATGAAAGCCGTGTCACAGCCCTCTACGGGGTTAACGGCCCCAGCAATACCCTGTACGGATGGCTCAGGGTCAGCGATGAGGCCAGCGGTGAAAGAACCCGCTTCCAGGAGGATACCCGAGTCGAGGTTGGCGTCCAGCGCATCTAATACCATCAGTTTTAGGGTGTACCTTTCACAAGGAGTTACGGCCGCCTTTACGTTCAACTTCACGGAGAAGCCATCATAGGCTGTTTGTTGCTGCGCGATCGGATCATTAGGGTTGTTCGTACAAGGCGAAAAACTGTTGAAGGAGTTGTCCCGGAAAAGGGCAGGGGTTTCAACGTGGTTCATTGTCCTGGACGAAACCACTTCTCCTGAAGGAAGCCGGGCAATGTTTTGCCGGCCGTTGGGAAGTATACCGGGCCCTTCCAGGAAGAAGGCAAAGGCGTCCGCAGCAAAGCCGCCATCAAGGGCAAGGCAATACTCCTCAGAAAAGAAGAGATAGTTGAAGGAAATGGTATCGGTGGTAGGAACGAAATCAAAGGAGAGAATCGCTACATCAGAATAGCAAGGTGGATCGTTAGGCCCCGCGAAACAAAAGTTTGGCGGAATCAGGCTACTGGCATCAGAATCAATCGTGTTATTGATTCCAACGTAGTTAACGCTTCGGGGGCTGGAGGCGTTGGGGCCTACTGCATCAGTCACCGCTCCGGTTGACATAATGATACCTTCGTCCATTCCGAAGGCGTCCATTCCACCCGTGAAGAAACCCGTCTGCATCACGTCCCGGCCGTCACCTAAAGTTCTTGCCCCGCTGGTGATAAAGTTTGGGAAAAGCTCAAAACAACTCTCATTCCGGAAAACATCATTTAGCATAGATTGTAAGTCATTGCTATTCGTCACCGCAAAATTGGCAGAGGCGGATTTGACCCGGCTGAAAATATTATTCTTGCGAAGGGTAAGGGTAAGTTTCCCCGGGGCGTCCAGTAATTCACTTATACAAACACTTATCGTTTCTTCTGTAGCAACACCACTCAGAAAACCGGGTGATAGTCGATCCGTTCCTGCCGGGAAGGTGCCAAAGTCGAAGAGTAGGTTTCTGGGCTGATTGTGCAACTGAATACCGTAAGCGTCACCTACCTGAAAACCATCGATTGTAAGAATGATTTCCTGACTCCCATCCACGTCAAGTTCATACTTCTCTGGCTGATCAAAAGCGGTCAGCTTAAAAGATTGCCCGTTTGCTGTGGGCGCAATGCAAAGCAACATCAAAACGATGAGCGAAAATTTCATGTTCATGTATTAGACCGGGGATATGCTGTTCTGACGAAAACTGAGGGGAAAAGTCAGTTATTAAGGAGTTAAAATCAAAATGCTAAAAAACTTCCCGGGTGTTGTTCAAATGTTACCACAAAGATAATGCCTGGGTTTGGCAATTCAATCATCTATTAATTAGCCGGTTACATTATTATTGGAAGCAGCTGAGAATAAGTTTTTGGGCTGCATGATATTCGTGCGCCGGAGCGCAGGATGCCATGAAAAGACAAATTAAAAGGGTTAAGTGGCTAAAACTTGGGACAAATAACTTTCTGCCGATAGCTGGCGGGGAGTACGTAAATCATGCTCAGCTCCCAGCCGCCACGGCTATTGGCGACGGTATTGAGGTCGCCGACGGCTAGGTCATAACTGACGCCAAACTGGAGTTTTTCCGTCTCTAAAGCCACCGATACAATCCAGGCGTTAAAGCCAGGTGAATCGCCTGATTGATTACTGATCTGACCCCAGATGCCAGCCCTCAGAGCAACTTCTTTCCAGCGCCCTTCGGTGTACCGGACGTTCGTGCCAAAGAGTGCTTCATAGGCTGGCCCCTGAAGCATAATTCTTGCTGCGGGCAACAGGCTCATATCTCCTCTACCCAATGGAACTTCTCCTCCTCCGTGAATAACGAACCGTTGATCCAACACATCAGACAGACCGGGTAGAGGAGAAACGTTCGGTTGAGTCAGGTGAAAGACGCCTACACCAAAGTAAGCTCCCATTCGTTCGCCAAAGCTACCGAAGTAGCCCAGACCAGCATTGACATCCAGATAAGTGCCTGCTCCACGACCTCCATACAGCTCGCCAGAGGCGCGGCTCTGGTCCAGGAAGGCTTCTCGGGTGGTGTTGTCCACGAAATATTGCTGAGAGAACCAGAGTTTGTTGAAGTCGAATCCCCGCTGCCCGACGCCTAGCTGAGCGCCTCCGGTCAGATAATGGGCTACGCCTCGTCTGCGGGAACCACCTAGGTGTTGTTGATAGCTGACGCCGATGAGCCCCTGACTGCGGATGAACTCGCTGCTGCCCGCTTCGTCCCGTTGTAACTGCGCACCGATGCCAAAGAAGTTACCATTGCCTGCGGGGCGCCTCCATTCAATTCCAGCACCGATGCTACGGTAGCCTTCGCTTTCAAGAATGCTTCCGTAGAGGGCGCGGTAGTTGGCCGTAAACCGAAGCTCACCTGCCATCATCCCGGTCATGGCAGGGTTGGTCAGCTGAGGCGCTGCTGCCATTTGAGCAAACCTTGCATCCTGCGTATGCGCCAAAAAAGGCAATAACAGAAAAGCAAAAAGTAAAAGGGTAGAACAATTCTTTTTCAAGGGGATTAGCTTTTGAAGCGAAAAAAACAGCAAAAATTAGCGGATCAACGTGGTTTCACCTGCGAGGGTCTCGCGGGATTCGTCCTCATATTCTATGACCATACGGTAAATATATACTCCGGCGTTAACGGGCTCACCCTTGTGGGTGCCATCCCAGCCGCGAGAATCATCGTTTACTTCAAACTCTCCGTCTTCAAACAGGAGATTACTCCAACGATCATAAACCGCAAAGCTGAGCACGCGAGTGCCTGGGCGACCCTGCACAAAAAGAACATCGTTCGCGGTGTCACCGTTGGGGCTGAACCCGGTAGCTACTGCTACTTCTCTGATCTTTCTTACGCTGACCCGGACCCGGTCTTCGGCCATACATCCGTTACCGTCCGTAATGAGAAGGTCATAATCAATTTCGTATTCTGGTTTGGCAGATGGTTCCCGGCAATCCGTGCAGGAAAGGGTTCCTGGATAAGCTCCCCGCCAGTCATAGATCAGTGTGTCGATTCCACCGATGATGTCGGGCATCAGCTGTATACTATCGTTAAAGATGATGGTGGTGTCTTGCCCCAATTCTAAAGAGAAGGTGGGGCCATCTACGACCGTTATGGTTGTACTAATCTGACAGCCAGCGCTGTCTCTAACGAAGGCTACATAGTCACCAGCAGATAAACCAATGAAGGTATTATTGCGGGTGAAGCCCTGATTTTCTAGCCCAAAGAGGTAAGGTGGCCGGCCACCTGATCCGGTGACGGTAACGGAGCCGGTATTTTCTCCCATACAGAGAACGGGCGTACTGCTGGCCGAAATACCCACCGGAGCTGGTTCGGTAATGGTATAGGTAGTTATGGTTTCGCAGGCATTGTCGTCCGTAAGGCTCAGGGTGTAAGCGCCAGCTGCCAGCCCTGTAATTTGGTTCTGGTTGCTACCATTGCTCCAGGCAAATTGGTAATTGCCCGTACCGCCTGTGCCGGTTACGGCGATTCGCCCGTCCGTTTCTCCGTTACAGCTTACGTCCGTTTGCATAGCACTAGGGAGTAACTCAGCGGGTTCACTAATGGTAAGTACGGTATCTACCGTACAGCTGCCCACGTCAGTGATCCTGAGTGGATATCTGCCGGCGGGGAGATTCGAGATAGTTGGGCTCATACTGGAACCTGCTTCCGGGCCCCACTGAAGTTGAAAAGCCCCTGCGTTAGGGCCATTAATGTTAGTGATGGCCAACCCTCCAGTGCTGTTGCCAAAGCAATCAACCCGGTCTTCCGTTGCCGTGAAGGTGATGGGAGGAGGAGCGGCAAGGAAACGCTGGGCGGTGCCCGTACAACCTCTTGGGCCGGTAACGATAACACTATACATCTGGT
The DNA here is from genome assembly GCA_938021455.1 of uncultured Lewinella sp. Lineage (GTDB taxonomy): Bacteria > Bacteroidota > Bacteroidia > Chitinophagales > Saprospiraceae > Neolewinella. Next base: position 10,213 of record CALIGP010000033.1, read on the forward strand.
CACCAGCTACATTAGTGATGACGACTCCCGCTTCGTTAGTAGACCAGAGGAAGGTGTAGTCGCTCTCCATCATCCCCGCTCCTCCGGAGGGTACGGCGCCCAGTTGTCCGTCCGAGCGATCATTACAACTTGGTACGGTGGCCAGAATGTTGACGGTTAGCTCCGGTAAGTCCTGAGTAGTAATACTAAATACTTGCTCACAGCCACCAGAGTCTGTGACACTAACGGTATTGGGCCCTGCCGGTAGTGCTATGGCCGTAGCCGTTGTTTCTCCGTTACTCCAAAGAAAGGTGTAGACACCGCTTCCGCCGCTGGGGGAAACAGTAGCGCGGTTCGCGGAAGCTCCAAAACAGCCTTGCTCGTCTTGCATGATGGTAGCCGTAATGGGCGTAGCGGGCTGATCAATAAAAACCATGCCCGAAACGGAA
>CALIGP010000034.1 GCA_938021455.1 uncultured Lewinella sp.
AGTAGAGAGATAAGCTTTCATTCTCTGCTTTTAAAAGCGTCTCCCTGCACCTGCGACCGCGCCCCACTGTCTAATTGCAGTGGCAGGCATTGATCAGGAACTAGTATCCCGGGTTCTGTGTCAGGTTAGGATTGATCTCCAGTTCGCTGGCTGGAATCGGGAATAGTAGCTTCGTTTCGTCAAGTGTACGGCCGTGCAGGCGCATCAGCATCAGCGCTTCGGCTTCTCCTTTTCGGAGAATGTCGAACCAGCGCTTGGACTCAAACATGAACTCCCGGCGCCGTTCTAATTCTATAATCTCCTGATCCAGGAATTCCAGGGGCTCTACGCCCGCTCTGGTACGAATTCCATTGACGAGATCCACGACGCTCTGATTGAGCGATAGACCACTACTCAGCGCTACCACAGCTTCGGCATAAATCAGGATCACTTCGGAGTAGCGCATCATGCTACCGTTCTGAGAGGTACTCATGAAGCACACGTCGGTACCTCCGCCAATGACATATTTTTTAATGTTGCTGCTGGCGCCTCCGGCTCCGTCGTCTGGATATTGGTAACCACCATCGCCCGGATTGAGAGTAGGGTAGTAGTTAGCGGGCTCCATCATCGACCAGTACCGCCGCTGATCACCGTCTTCCCAGATGTCGGTGGCAGTGGTGTTGGGGTTGTCTTCTCTTGGGTCAGTAGGAACAAGTGACCCCCAACCATCGGTTCCTTTCGTGATGCCCTGGTTCCAGGGGGCGAAGAAAGCCTGACGCATATTACCCGTTCCCCAGCTTTCACAACCAGCGTACTGGACCTCAAATACGGATTCCGAGTTGTTGTCCGCCGTTTCTCTTACCCAGAGATCTCCGTAATCAGGCATTAGTTCGTAAACACCGGAATTGATTACCTCCAGGGCAAGTTCCTGTGCAGATTCATATTCTCGTAGGGTAAGGTGGACACTTGCCAGGTAAGATTTGGCCGCACCGCTGGTGGCCCGACCATTGTCGCGTTGAGCGGGCAAAACAATGGCAGCATTGGTTAGGTCTTCTTTGATCAAGCTGTAAACTTCGCTTACCGGACTGCGGGGCAGTAGCAGGTCTTGCTCTAAACTAGGCGGGATCGTAACCAGGGGCACATCTCCGTAGATGCGAACTAAGTCATAGTAGGCAATCGCGCGTAGGAAGCGGGCTTCCCCGATTACCCGGTTCATGACCTCTTCGGTAATTTCGGCGCCCGGGGCTTTGTCAATGACAACGTTAGCGAGCGTGATCAGGCGGTAGCGCCCGGTCCAATAAGTGAGAACTTCTCCGGCGCCGGCTGTAACGCTGAAGTTATCGATAGCGGAGCCAAAATTCTGCCGGGAATCATCACTCGGCGTCTCATCAATTCGCCAACCCTCGCCGAAATACTGTTGAGACTGAATGGCGGTGTAGGCGGCCAATAAAGCGGACTCCATATCTGCCTCTGTCCGATAAAAAGACTCGGTAGAAATTTGATCGATGGGTTGGCGATCCAGAAATTCTTCTCCACAGGAAGGGAGCAGGATGGTCGCGAAAAGTAGCATGGACGCAGCACGCAGAGTTTTGGATAGTTTCATTTTTTGCACAGCTTTAAGAATTAAAAATTAGCGTTCAACCCAAAAGTGATGGCACGAGAAATGGGGTAACGCCCGTTGTCTACATTGTTAATCAGCGGGTTTTGATTAAAAGAACCTACTTCGGGGTCGTACCCCGAATAGTCCGTAAAGGTGATCAGGTTTTGGCCCGAGACGTAAAACCGTAGGTTTTCCATTTTCAGACGTTTGATGACGTTCTGTGGTAGCCGGTAACCCAGGGAAAGGTTTTTTAGCCGGATGAAGCTACCGTCTTCAATGAAGCGGCTGGAAATTCGGGTGTTCGCGTTCGGGTCCGCCGCAATGGCGCGTGGGATGGTGTTACTCGGGTTGGCTGGGGTATAGCGATCCAGAATGCTGGTAGATTGGTTGCCAAAGCCTTCGAAACTCTCTGTCCGACGGCGTACCATATTAAGGATGTCGTTGCCAAAAACGCCCTGAAACAAAAAGCTGAGGTCGAAACCTTTGTAGCTAATCCGATTCGAAATGTTGGCGGTAAAGTCGGGCAGTGGGTTGCCGATAAAGGTTTGGTCCTGGGCGTTGATAACGCCGTCATCATTCAGGTCTTTAAACTTGATGTCTCCCGCCCGGGTGTCAATGGACTGGAAGGGGGCTTCGGTCACATCGGTTGGTTCCTGAAAGATACCTTCGACCACGAAGCCATAGAACTGGCCAATCGGCTGGCCTACTTCCGTTCGGGTTACGGGTACGCCCTCTACGGTGGCCACCAGGCTGCCGTTAGAGCCCAGGTTGGTCACTTCGTTCGTAGACCGGCTGAAGTTGATGGAGGTGCTCCAGTCAAATTTGCCGGTCGTGTTTTGGGTGTTCAGCGTGAATTCAAAACCATTGTTTACGATTTCTCCTACGTTGACGATTGGAGCGGCTAAGCCTCCGGTAGTAGCAGGAAGCAAGGCCGGCAACAGGTTGCCATCAGCCCGGCGGGTATAGTAGTCGGCAATGATCTCAATCCGGTTGTTGAACAGCCCGAGGTCGATACCAAAGTTGGTCTGGAACGAACTCTCCCATTTGACATCTGGGTTAGGGATGTTGCTGGGGGCGAAAGCCGTGATGATCTGATCTCCCTGTACGGCGGTAACGGCTCCCACGTTTGAGGTGAAGCTGTAGAAGCCAATCTCTTGATTGCCAACGGCTCCATAACCGATGCGAAACTTAAGGTTGTCCAACTTTTCCCATTTAGCCAGGAAGCTTTCGTTGCTTAGTCGCCAGGCGAAAGCAGCGGAAGGGAATACACCATAGCGATTGTTTGCCCCGAAACGGCTGGAACCATCCGCCCGGATCGTTGCGGTTAACTGATAACGGTCACTGAAAGAATAGTTAGCCCGCCCGAAGTAGGACACTAAGGCAAAATCACCCGAGCCACCGCCGTTATTCTGTTGACCAGCATCACCCAGGTTGAGGGCCAGGTTGCTATTGTTAGGTAGGTCATTGCGGCTGGCGAATAGAAACTCGTAGCCTCCTTCCTGTGCTTCGAAACCCGCCAATAGGTTGATGTTGTGTTTGTCCGCAAAGGTTTTCTTCAGGGTCAGCAAGTGCTTGTTGATCCAGAATTTGTTCTCGTTTTTGGATACCTGCAGGCTGGAGCGTTGGCTGATCTGCCCGCGCTCGTAGGCGGGTTGGAAGGTTTGCTGACCCGCAAAGAGTAGATCTGTGCCAAATTCTGTTCGGTAGGTTAGGAAGGGAAGCAGGTCCGCTTCAAAGTAAAAGTTAGCCAGCAGGCGGGTCTTGCGGTTAATGTCCGAGGTCTCCAATGCCCGACTTACCGGGTTGATGAAGTTGAGCTCTATCTCATCCTGCGGAGCGGCGAAACTTCCGTCGGCATTTCTGACGGGCGCTGCTGGGACAAAAAGCAGAGCAGTATAAACGACCCCGCGACTATTGTCCTGTAGCGTAATATCCTCTTTAGTGCGGGCTACTAATAGGCTATTGCCCACTCTAACCCGGTCATTGATTTGATGGTCGAGATTAATCTTGGCGCTGAAGCGCTCAAAGGCAGAACCAATCACGATGCCTTCGTTGCGGTTAAAACCACCGGAGACCGCGAATTGAGTTCGTTCTCCGCCACCGGAAAGGGTAAGCTGGGTGTTGTAATTGAAGGCCCGGCGGAAGATCTCCTCCTGCCAGTTAGTGCCTTCCCCCAGTAGGTCCAGGTCCTGGAATTCTTCAATGGCATTGAAGTTATTGCTGTTGTAGTAGGCAGCGTATTCTCGTAGATTGAGTACGTCAACCTGACGATCAAGCTTCTGAGTACCCACGTAAGACTCCAGGCTTACTTTACTCCGTCCAGCCTTTCCACGTTTGGTAGTAATAAGGACTACACCGTTTGCTCCGCGTGCGCCATAAATAGCGGTGGCGGAAGCATCTTTCAGAATCTCAATGGACTCGATGTCGTTCGGGTTAATCGTGTTAAGCGTATTGGAGGACTGAACGTTGCCCTCTACGCCGTCATACTGTGAGCGACTCACACTGTTGTCATTTACAACGGGTATACCGTCAATGACGTAAAGTGGCTCCGCAGTTAGCGTAGAACCAATGCCACGAACCCGGATGGAGACACCGCCGCCAGGTGCGCCGGAGTTTTGGGTTACCTGCACGCCGGCAGCCCGGCCTAAAATTGCCTGATCCAGACCCGTGACGGGAACTTCCCGTAACTCTTCTGAGGTAATGCTGCTCAAAGAGCCCGTTACGTCTGAACGCTTCGTAGTACCATAGCCAACAACCACAACTTCGTCGAGTTGCTGGGCGTCGGACTCTAGTTTGACGTTGATGACTCCCTGATTACTGATCTTATATTCAGTAGTGATATAGCTGAGGTAACTGAAAACCAGAATGTCACCCGTCTCTGCCGTGATGGAATAATTTCCATCGAAATCAGTGATACCACCACTGGTGGAGCCTTTAACGAGAATGTTGACCCCAATGAGGGCTTCGTTGGTCTCTGCGTCCGTTACCTGACCAGTGATGGTACGTACGGATGGTGGCAGGCCTTCTGTGCCATCAATAGCAAAAAGGGTAGAAGAGAAAGTGAGTACCAGTAATAAGGCAGCACCAAGTAGGCATGCTTGCTTCATGGTCGACAGTAGATGAATGCGTGTTCGCTCCGAAAAGCGATTGAAAAAATGGCTTTGTATGATCCTTAGCTAAGATAAGGAAAATTACCCACCAATACTACTGCCGCAATCCGCTTAGAGGCCTTATTTTACTAGCTTTTCAGACGAAACCCGCGCGGTTGTTTAGGTGCAATCGATTGAGGAAAAAATTGCAGAAAATGAAAAATTATTTCAGAGATTTAGGGCTGCTGCTTTGATTTGATAGTTTTGAATACAAAATAGAATTTTGCGGATACGTGTAACCCAGCCTCACAACAGGATGCTGTGAGGAGTTCGTGTAATTTCGGCCTTGTGACTAATTTTGGGAGTCTGTGTAGATAGAAACTTACTCTTCTTCCTGCTTCTTTTTCTCTTTCTTCGTCCCTTCATATAAATCATACCGACAGAACCGGACCTCAATCGGACCGTTCATCATCGGTATCTTCCGGCTGGTACGTAAGCCTACGGACTTTACGGCATCCTGATTGCCCGAAATAATCCAGGCGGTATATCCCTTCCAATGCTGTTTGAGAGTGTCTCCGATTTCGGAGTAAAAGGTGGTAATGTCTCCGGTTTTTAATCTTACCTCGTAGGGTGGGTTGGTAACTAATAAACCACCGTCTTCTTCCTTTACGGTGCGGGGGGCTTGCAGGTTAGCAAAATCCTGATTATAGAGCTCAACGTGTCGTAATAGTCCGGCACGTTCCAGCGATACTTTGGCTAGGTTGAGCGTAAGTTCATCAATGTCAGACCCTACAATGGGGTGTTGCGGTTTTTCTATCCGGTTAAGGGCATCTTGCCGGACGGAAGACCATAGTCCGGCGTCAAAATCTGGCCATCGCTGGAAACCAAATTCCCGCTTCAAGCCCGGGGCTTGCTTAGTAGCAATCATCGCTGCTTCGGCAACAATCGTTCCTGAGCCACACATGGGATCTACGAAAGGAACACTCCCGTCGTAACCCGTCAGACCCAGTAATCCCGCAGCCAGTACCTCGTTGATGGGCGCGCCACCCGTGCGCCGGCGGTACCCCCGCCGGTGGAGACTATCTCCAGAACTGTTCAGACTTACCGTAACAGTATTGTCTCGCCCAACGTGCAGGTAAAAGGTCATGTCTGCCTCCTCTTTACTCACACTAGGGCGCTCACCGGTTTTATCCCGAAATTGATCTACGATGGCATCCTTAAAGAGCTGAGACAGATATACACTGTTACTGTATCGGTCTGACTGGCTGGAAGCATCGATCCAGAGGTTACCATCTTTTTTGAGCCAGGGGCTCCAGTCGATGTCCCGTAAACGGTTATACATCGTCTGCTCATTATTGGCCCGGAACTGACCCATCTGTACTAATACCCGGATTCCGGTACGTAGCTCCAGGTTAGCGCGGTAACGGAAGGTTTTGTCTCCTTTACAGTTGACGACCCGGAGGCCAGGCTTGATGTCTTCCGCCCCGATGGCTTTTAATTCTTCTACCAGCAAGTCTTCAAGACCGGCCATGGTGGTGATGGCAAAATGTTCGATGGGTGTCGGTTTTTGTAAAAAGATATTAACAGTTGTCAAAACCACCCATTGTGCGTCGGTAACAAGTGATTTGCTGCAAGGTAGGTCCTAATTTGCCGACCCACGGAACCAATTCACCGATTGCAGGTCTGACTTGCCGTACCGTATCCAGAATATTGGGTTACGGATGCAACCGTGACTATGTAACAGCGTCCTTTCTATTACCACACTTCTATTCTCAGCCCCAACTTATGAAAGTTTCTTTTGCCTTCCTTTTTTTCTTTTCCTTTTCACTCATGGTCTTTGCCCAGCAGAAACCCAGTTTGGAGGCCATCCGTACGGATGAGCCCATCAAAATCGATGGCCTTATTGATGAGACTGCCTGGCAAACTGCCCCGGTAGGAGACGACTTTACCAACCTCCAACCCATTCCGGGGGTCAAACCTGCGCAGAAATCGGAGGTGCGAGTTTTGTATAACGATCGTGGCTTTTACGTTAGCGCAATGCTTTATGATGCTAGTCCGGATAGTATCCTGGCGGAACTTACTGAGCGGGACGACCTGGGAAATACGGATTGGTTCGCCATCTCGCTTGATCCTTATAACAGTGGTCAGAATGGCTTTGCTTTTCTTACGACCCCCGCTGATGTACAATTCGATTCTCAATATTCGACCCAGGGAGAAGATTCTAATTGGGATGCGGTTTGGGTTAGCAAATCCGCTCGTTTGGTCAATGGCTGGTCGGTAGAATACTTCATCCCCTATTCTGCCATCCGCTTTCCGAAAACAAATGAGCAGGAATGGACGATCAACTTTGTACGCAACGTACAGCGTAATCGCGAAAAAAGCTTTTGGACAGAAATTGATCCCAACATTGACGGCTACCTTAATCAATGCGGAAAGCTGACGGGTATTCGTGATGTGAAAGCCCCCGTTCGCATTCAAGCGACCCCATTTTTGGCAGTATACGGGCTCAAGTCCAGAGAAGCAGGAGCGGATAAAGCTGCTACGGGAAGTAGTGTTACTGGCGGTATGGACCTTAAAGTAGGACTGAGCGATGCTTTCACGTTGGATATGACCTTGATTCCAGACTTTGGGGAAGCGCGTAGCGATGACCAAATCCTGAACCTTGGCCCATTTGAGCAGCGTTTTGACGAGCAGCGGGCCTTTTTCACCGAAGGCACGGAGCTTTTCAATAAGGGCGGCTTCTTCTATAGTCGGCGGGTTGGCGGGCAGAATCATTTTGGTGGTGCACTGGGAAGAGAAATGTTAGAGGGAGAGATCGTAGTGGATAACCCGCAACGAGCGAAACTGTATAACGCAACAAAAATTAGTGGTAGGACTGCAGGCGGTACCGGCATTGGTTTTTTCAATGCCGTAGAGCAAGCCAATTATGCGACCATCCGGAACCTGGAAGGGGAGGAGCGCAGGGTGTTAACGAACCCACTGACGAATTACAACGTAGCCGTAGTTGATCAAAACCTGAAGAATAACTCCTCGCTAACTCTGATTAATACCAACGTAATGCGGGAAGGAGAAGCAACGGATGCTAACGTTACTGGCCTGCTATTTGATATTCACAACAATGCGAATAAGTATGCCGTCAGGGGGAAATTCGGGCTGAGTCAACGTTTCCTACCGGAAGAAACATCAAGAGGACACGTAGCAGAATTAAGTCTGCGGAAAATATCCGGAAACTGGACCTGGTCTCTCTTCGCTGGCGAAGAGAGCGATACCTACGACCCAAATGATTTAGGCATCCTCTTTTCGAATAATTCCAGAAGGGTTAGTGGCCAACTAAGTTATAACCATCGAGAACCATTTCTAAACGGGTATTTCCTGAACGGAGGAACGGGTTTTAGCGCCGATTACGAAACTCTTTATACCAATGAATTTACCGAATCTCTTGCTGAGGTATGGGTGTACGGACAGACGAAGCATTTTTGGAACGTGAACTTCTGGTCAGAATCGAGCCTTTCTGATCAGTACGATTATTTCGAACCCAGAGTCGCTGGTCGGGTCCTCCGTAATCCGGGCTTTCGCAATTTTGGCGGCTGGATTGGAACAGACAGCCGCAAAGCGATTCGCCTGAGTATGAACGCGAATACGAACGGGTATTATGGTGCTGATCGCTCCGATTTGTACATGAATGTCAACGCTCGGTGGCGATTGAGCGACCGACTGAGCCTCAATGCATTTACTTTTCGTGGCAGGGAGAAAAACGAGGTAGGCTACGTTAATCGTCAGCAGGTCGAATTACCAGAAGGTGGGGAACGAACGGATATTTTTATGGGTCAGCGAAACGTGACAAGTGTGGAGGCTGGCTTCTCCGGAAAATACAGCTTTACCGCTAATATGACCCTCAACCTTCGGGTGCGGCATTACTGGTCAGGCGTGAGTTACAACGATTTTTTCCTTTTGGGCGAGGAGGGAGATTTACAGACTACGGACTACGCGAATAACCATGATCAGGATTTTGATGCCTTCAACGTAGACCTTATTTATCGTTGGCGCTTTGCGCCAGGTAGTGACATCTTTTTTATCTACAAATCTAATGTGACGGACTTCGACCGGATACGAGCTGAAGGTTATGGTAAGAGCTTTAATGATCTCTGGCAAGATACGCCACGTAATGGTTCTATTTCGTTGAAAATGGTGTACTGGCTGGATTATGCGAGCTTGGTGAAATGATGGAGGTAGGGCGAGGCCGCAGGTGCAAATATTAGTTTTCGGAGAGCAATGTTAGGGAGGGTAGGGAGCTTCTCTTTGCTCTTATAGAACCCTCGCTGCACCTGCATCTGTGCCCAGAATGTTATATGGCCAAGCGTAAATAACATACCTCCCTTGAACGAACTTGTGCGTGTTTTTCAGTGTATTTAAATCGAGTGTACTAACTTTACATTCGTATTAAGCAGCTTTTTTTAGAGCTATATTGCCTTCTGTATAAGCCGCTAACCCTATAACTATTTTCAAATGTTCCCCCGCCTATTATGCCTTTTGGTGGTCCTTTTTACGGTCACCTCTCTCGCCTACTCACAAGAATTACCGGACGATGTCAAGTTCGGTAAAATCTCCATGGAAGATCGTCGCCTCACGGAAGCTCCCGGAGATTCAACGGCCGATGCTTACGTTCTGTACGACCTGCTGGATATGCAAATCAAGCAAGATCCGGACGGCGCTCCGATACTTCATGAATTCCGCCACCGTAGGGTAAAACTCTTTCGGGAGTCTGCTTTTGACCGCGCTGATGTAGAACTCGCCTACTACCGGGAATCCGAAAAAATTTCTCAGCTCAAAGCTTTTATTCATCTTCCCGAAGGCGGTGTTGTAAAGCTCAGCGGTAAAGACTTTATCCGAGAACGCTACGATGATGACCGTGATATTTGGCGGTTTACTTTCCCCAACGTATCCGAAGGAGCAGTCATTGAGTATATCTACTTGAAAACAGATAAAGGAATTACCGTTCCCAACCGCTACTATTTTCAGGAAGATATTCCTGTGCGATGGGCGGAGTACAACGCCTCTATTCCGTATTATTTTAATTACGTTAGTTTAGGGAACGCCAGTCAGTATACGATCAATAACGTCAGCACGGCTAACCGGCTTTACGGTAATGAAAAAATCAGACATTCAACCATCAGATGGGCCTATAAGGACTTGCCCGCCTATAAAAAGCAGCCCTACGTTAACAACTTCGGGGATTATATCCCGCAAGCGCGCCTACAGTTACAGACCGTTCAGTACCCCGGCCGGCCGACTTACAAAGTCTTTTCCGACTGGAAAGAAACAACGGACAAAATTGACGAATGGGCGTCGTTCGGTAAGGCTTACCGTAATAAAGGAAATTCTAATAAAGTGTGGAAAGTCGTCGAACCTTTACTTGCCGAAGCAAGTACGGAGACAGATAAGGCAAAGCTGTTGTACAACTTCGTGGCGGGCAAAATTTCCTGGGACGGAAGTTACTCCTGGACTTCCGAACGAACGCCCAACAAAGTGTACGACGCCGCAAAGGGCTCCAGTGGTGAAATCAGCATGATGTTGCTGGCCTTACTCCGGCAGGCTGGTATTGAGGCGCAACCGATTCTCGTGCCACTCCGCAATTACGGAACGCCCTTGGAAATCTATCCACTCATAACCCAGTTTGATCACTTGATGGTACTCGCTACCGTAGACGGAAAGGACATTATGCTTGACCCCAATGATCTGAACCGCCCGCCCGGCTTACCACGGGTGAAAGCACTTAATCACCGCGTTTTTGTGGCTAACCCCGACAACCCACACTGGATCACGGTAGACGTGCCGAAGGCCAGTCAAACCATTATGGCCAACGTGACCCTGGATGAAGAAGGTATGGCGGAAGTAGACATCCAAAGCCGTATGTCCAGTTACTACGCCTTTAATGGCCGTAACCGGATGCAAGAAATGGAGGAAGACGCTGAATTACCCATCGTAGAAAACATGATGGAGAGCTTTCCCGAAGCTGAAGTGGTCAGCCATGTGGTAAAGGAAGAAAAGGTCAAGAGCGGCCCGCTTTCTATGGACTTTAAATTGAAGGTCCCGATGGGGCAGGCAATGGATGATTACCTATATGTACAGCCTATTTTGAGCCCCGTGTTGAATAATGAATTGGCCGATGCGGAATACCGCTTGTATCCGGTAGACTTCGCCTACCCCTGGATGGAACGCTACATCACCACCATTACAATTCCTGAAGGCTATGCCGTTGAGGAGTTGCCGGAATCCATTCGGTTACGCTCTGAAGATGGTACGATGAGCTGCACCTTTGCGGCTACGGCTAAAGCGGACAACACGATCTCCATCAATTTTACCGTCAGTATTGACCGGACCGTATACGAGGCCGCTGAGTACGGCACCCTGCGCACGATGTTTAAGCGGATTATCGAATTGCAGGAATCTACCATCGTCTTAAAGCGCGCCAAGTAATGAAAAACCTATTTGCCTTATTGCTCCTTCTAGTCGGTTCTGCACTGACGGGGCAAGACCTCAGCATGTCTATTCTGACCATTCCTGCCGAACTGAAAGAGAACGCTGGTTCAGTTGTCCGCAGTCATGAAAAAGTATATACCGTAACGTCGGCCAACACCGCAACGATCTATGAACGAAAGGTGATTACGCTGCTAAATGATGATCATAATCGGGAAGATCAGTTCGTTGTCTTCTATGACGGTGATTCCAAAATCACCAGCTTCAAAGCAACCTTATACGACGCGATGGGCGATAAGATTCGCTCCGCGAAAAAGTCGGAAATCCAAGATGTTAGCGCCATTAGTGGCGGACAGTTTTACACGGATTCCCGCGTGCAGACTACTACGCTCACGCATTTAAGTTACCCCTTTACCGTAGAGTTTGAATATGAGAAGAAGCTGAAGAACTTCGGTATTGTAGAGTTTCCACACTGGTTACCGATGGACTATGATCAGTCCGTTATGTCATCTGTCTTTACCGCTAATGTCCCGATGGATAATGAGCTGCTTTTTCGGTCCAACGAATTACCAGAACCGGAGGTTGCCGCTAGCGGCGGTAACCGGGTCCACAAATGGTCCGTAAAAAACCTGCCAGCTCGCAAGTCGGAGGCGCTGGCGCCGCCTCGCTCAAAAACGCTCCCTTATTTACGAACGGGCCTAAAGTCTTTTGATACGGGAGAATACCAAGGTAGTCTGGAGAGCTGGGCCGCTTTTGGCACCTTCATGAATGAGTTGATGGTAGGGCGTTCCGAACTGCCTCCTCAACTGCAAGCCCTCGTTCGGGAAACCACCACTGGGCTGACGACTGATAAAGAAAAAATTGCCGCTCTCTATCGGGTGCTGCAGGACCGAACCCGCTACGTCGGTGTTCAATTGGGCATCGGTGGTTGGCAACCCTTCTCAGCGGAATATGTTGAAACGAATCGCTACGGAGACTGTAAAGCTCTGAGTAACTACATGGGGGCTATGCTCTCAGAAATCGATATTGAATCCTACCCCGTATTAATCGACTGGAATGACCGGCAGTTCTTCCCCGTTGAAGAGAGCTTCACGACTTCCGCTTTCAACCATATGGTACTTTACGTTCCCTCCGAGGATATGTATTTAGAATGTACCAGTAGCGACGCTCCGGTTGGTTATCTGGGAGAAGGAAAGCAGGATCGCAACGTCCTTTGGGTTACGCCAGAGGGCGGCAAGCTAGTCCGTACTCCC
>CALIGP010000035.1 GCA_938021455.1 uncultured Lewinella sp.
CCGAGATCGTCAAGCGGTTGTGCCGGGTTGGCCGAGAGGCCAAAGACGTAGCCGAAAGCTTCGTCCCATTTGTGTTCCATGTTAGTGTAGGATTCACCGTCCACCGTAACGCCCATATCGTTGTCGTCCTGGTTGGTTCCTTCGTCCAATATAGCGGTGCTCAGGTAGTTGTTTACGGCCTGGTCGTACATCAAACCTCCAATGAGGGCTTTGCTAAAGGCCTGGTTTAATTCTAGACCCCAATCATTGACGTAGCGAACGTCATCTCCATCCGCTACCTGACCGGCCTGACCACGTGCAGCCAGTTCATTTTCGTTGGGGAATACATTGCTTACCTGTGCGCTAATCCAGCCATCAAAGTCTGCCTTAATGGTGGCGGCAGCCGTTGCGTTGGTGAAGAAAAGGTCGCGGCTGGCAGCAACTTTAGAGCTGATAGATTTAGTACTCTCATTGAGCGAAGGATCATTGAAAGGATCTACGCCTTCCGGATTTTGGTACATATTGAAGAGCGCGTCTTCGTTTGTAGAAAAGTCGAGAAGGGCGGCGGATAGTTCCTGTGCCATACCCAGCCGTGCGGTCTGACCACTGAAGCTTACAGTAGAAGCACCGTCCCGTTCAAAAGTATAGGTGTCTGGAACAGTGAAAGACGGAGTCATGTCATCATCATCATCACAACCAGTAGTTGCAAAGATCAAAAGCAGGGCGAAAAAAGGATAAAGAGAAGACTTCATTCGGTGGGCTATTTTTATCTGTACTAAATCTTAATAGCGCAAAGGTAACGTCACTCGAATGTGCTGTGCAAGGTTTTTGTAACTTATTTTGAATGAGTCTTGATAAGGAATTGATTATGAGCTGAAGAGACACTATTCTATCTCTCTCATCCTACGCATCACCCGGCTCACCGCCGGGCAAACAAGCGTATTGCGCAGCGTCAGTGGTAAGATCTGGAGCATATTCTTTCGGTCAGTGTGTGGGTATTCGCGGCAGGCCTTGGGCCTGGCTTCGTAGACCGAACAATAGTTATCCTGGCCCAAAAAAGGGCAGGGGGAACTGTTCAGCACGTAGTCACCGTCTTCATCGAGATATAAATATTTTTCCACTAAATCAGCGGGTCTGACGCCGAGGTGCTTACTCAGGCGGTCAATATCGACGTCCCGAAATATGGGGCTGGTCGTTTTGCAGCAGTTAGCACACTGCAGGCAGTCTACCTCCGTGAAGACTTCTTTGTGTAGTTGGTGGAATTGCTGGTCCAGGTCTTTTGGAGGACGGGCCTTTATCCGGCTGAGAAATTTCTTATTGACCTTGTGCTCCTGGCGGGCACGTTCGATTTCCTTGGGCAGATTCATTGTGGCAAAGATACTTTCTCCCGCCAGCTGATGGCTAAGCGGACCCGGCTCCGGCTTTCATTTCCTCGGCTAGTTCTTTACCCAAATAGCGGTCAATAAGATGGTGCATTCCATAGATGACCGGAGTTAGCCCTACCGCCATGATGAATTTGAAGGTGTATTGTACCGTAGCCACTGCCAGCAGGCGAGACCATGGCCAGGGATCTGCGATGCCACCGAAAAGCTCTGGTCCAAGCTTAAAGGCTACAATTAGTACAACAAAGCTGTCTACTAACTGGCTGACGACCGTAGAACCGGTTGCGCGCAGCCACAACCACTTTTCGCCGGTAGATCGCCGAATTCGCTGAAACACAAGCACGTCCGTCAGCTGCGCCAACAGGAAAGCCATGAGGGAACCGACAATAATAAATAAGCCCTGGCCAAAAGTTACCGCAAAAGCGGCCTGGCTATCAGCAATGTTCCGATCAACGGATTGCACGACCCACCAATCGGCTGGAGAGAGCTCAATGGCGAAATAGATCATCACGAAGGCATAGGAGATAAGACCTGCCGCCAAGTAGCTCAGAAATCGAACGCCCCGCTGACCATAATATTCATTCAGGAGGTCGGTCATGACAAAAACAACGGGCCATAATAGCACTCCAGCAGAAAACTGCAAGGCGCCAATCTCGCCAAAGAGGTTGAAATTCCAGGGGGCAATGCCCAAAGTGTCTTCCAGTGCGAAGATCTTTACCCCAATCAACTCTGCCACCAGAGCGTTAGCGACAAAAAAGCCGGCCAGTATGATAAACAATCGACTGGGGCGATAGGAAATAACGTTTTGGGAGCTAGGTTTTATGTGGTTCACAATAATTTGCCTAAAAGCAGTTTTTAAAATTGCGGGATGTAGAGCGTTCACAAGTTAAGAGAGTTTTTGAAACTTGTAGACCAACGTGGAATGCCTATCTTGACGTCTGATAAGACATCAGGGTTTACTAACCTACTTTTATTCACCCCAGCCCCGTTTTCATGCGTCACATTGTTTTGCTTGCCTTATTTGTTTTTAGTGTAGGTCTCTCTGCGCAGTCCTTTAAGTCCAGAATTCACTACAAAGTGAATATGGGGGACACCAGCCAATTGCACCAACTCATTTTGCTTGATTACACTAAGCTCTTGGGGACTGCTATGGAAGTAGAGAAGGACTCTATTTACTTTCTGGTAAGGGGGACTAATGATCCTGCCGTCATCCCCCTTAATGAGTTACGCTTCTTAGGTGTATTCAACAGTGTTGAGAGCCGACCCTACCGTGATACCAGAGGGGTTCCCGGTTTCTCGGATCTTACCTATGAGCGGACGGCGCTTCCTCATCATTCAAAAGGACAAATACGGGTTATCAACTTGCTTTACTCGGTAGCAGAATGGAACCTGAACAAAAACCTTCGGCTGGGCGCTGGGTTAGCTGGGCCGTTAGGAGTCATGACCACTCAAAAATATCGCTTCAGCGTTACGCCTGATCTCCATCTGGGGGTTAGTAGTCAGATTCTAATTCTTCCCTTAATTGAACGTTTTCCTAGGAATGGACCGATTGTGCTAGGTGACATTTCCGCGATGTTGACCGTTGGAAACGATCGTCGGTTTGCTAATTTTGGTACGGGTATTTTATTCAATAATGATGATCCCGGATCTCCGATTTGGGGACATCGTTTTGGTATAGGTGGGCGGATCAGCCCGCGTTGGCATGTTTATACCGAAATGTTGATGACCCTCAATGATGAGTTCAGTGAACTGAGTCTTTTTCCATCCGTCAACGCTAGTTTAGGAGCGAAAAGACATCGTTGGCATTTTGGCATCTTCACGGTTTTCTTCGATGAAGACAACTTCTTCCCTCCACCTCTTCCCTACGTTGGTTACTCTTACTACTGGTAGGAAAAGTAAGGGGCGCAGAACGCAGGTGCAGTGGGAGGTTCTTAGGCAATGGGTGTCCCTTTCGTGGCCGTTAACTCGCGGAAGAGTTGCTTGAGTCTATCGAGGACGGAGTCTTCAGATTTATTGACAATGTCTCGCCCATCGATACTAGCCACCTTAGTGAGCTCTCCCATCGTTCCGGTCGTGAATACTTCATCAGCCGTGTAAAATTCGGTAAGTGACAACCGCTTTTCCTGGCAAGGGATGTTATTGTCTTTGCAGATGTCCAGGATGGTCTGGCGGGTAATACCCGGCAGGCAATAGTCTGCATGAGGCGTATACACGACGCCTCTACGGATAGAGAAAACATTGACACCATTGGCTTCGGAGATATATCCATCTTTATCGAGCATCAAACCTGCGTCAGCGCCGGCGTTATTGGCTTCGATCTTTGCCAGGATGTTATTGATCAGGTTATTATGATGAATTTTACTGTCGATGCTCATCGGGCTATTGCGCCGGGTCGAGCTGGTGGCCAAGATGATGGTTTCCGGGTAGACTGGTGGCTTGTGTTCGGCGACTACGATCAGGGTGCAACCTTGCTGGTTTAGGCGAGGATCCATGCCCGAAGTAATCTTCCGGCCCCGGCTTAGGGTCAATCTGATGTGTACACCGTCGGTCATCTCATTTGCCTTCAGGGTAGTAAAGATGGCCTGCCGGACTTCTTCTCTGCTCGGCACGCCGGCAAAGAGCATCGCGTGAGCGGAGTCAAAAAGCCGATCCAGGTGAGCCTCTAATGAAAACACCCGCCCCTTGTATACCCGAATTCCTTCCCAGACGGCGTCTCCGCCCTGGACAACACTGTCAAAGACGCTTATCCCGGCTTTATCCCGATGAATCATTTCTCCGTCAATGTAGATGAGGAGGTCTTTGTTATCAGGGTTAAATTGCTGAAGCATAGTTAGGTTTATTTATGGTTAGAAGGCTTCCGCCAGCATTTCTTGATAAAGTGGCTCGCAGCGCTGGGCAATGGCCTCCAGTGCGGGCATTAAAGTATATTCCTTTTTTACAAAAGGATTGAATCCGGTGCTCTTATGGACATTGGCGTACCAGTATTTAGCCCAAACACCGTCTTCTGCCCTGGCCCCTGCGGGCCAGCTTAACATGGACTCGTCGAAGCGGATGCCGAATTCAGAACACAAACGACTCAGTACACCTCCAGGGTCTTGTAACAGCTTTTGAGCGTCAAGAACACCTACACTTTGTCCGTTTTCCCGAAGGGACTGATAGAGTTCGTATTGCTGTGGCAACCCGATGTCTTCCGCGGTAACTTCTTCGACCACCTTACTGAAGGATGCAAGGATAGCCCTTGGATTTCTGATGAGTAATACGTTGTGCATCTCTCCGATGAAGGCTCGGTCAAGCTCAATAAGGTGATGGGTCATTTGCTTGAATACAACAACTGGTTTTTCGTAGTCTGTTGTCAGCATTGATCTGACCACCCTGCTTCCGTCAGTTGGCTGACTGGCGAGTATCTCCTCTTTGCCGGGGTGTTTTGCTTTCGTTTGTTGATGCGTCAGGTAGTGGGCGTAAAGAGGTTCGTCGACTACCCGAATGCTTGGGTGATTCGCAAAACTGTACATCAGGGCAGTACTGATGTTTCGTGGAGAAGACCAGAGATTGATCCTTTTAGTCGTAGTCATTGATGGACGCTTCGTGCGATTATCCAAAAGGAGAAAACCAGATGGCTTTCGATGGCACAAAGTAGGTTTATCCCGGTAAATTCTACTCTTTTAGTTCCATTTATTGCTCAAAGCGTCTGGCTACATTTACTCCGGTCAGCGGCATCAGAAACTTAAATGAAAAATGGCCGACTGTTTAACACAACCGACCAATTTCTGATTTCTCTTTAGAGGAACTTACTCCCGGAAAGGATTGGAGTATCGCTCTGCTTGTAGTACTTCGTTGTCAGTCGTCATCTCAAGGAAAGCAACCAGTGCATCCTTTTGCGCTTCTGTGAAGTTCATGCGGATGGCGCGGTTATTGGCGTCCCGTAGCAGGGGGTGTAGGTTGCGGTGATCTTGAATACCTTCGCTGTAGTGGTCAATAACTTCCCGCAGGGTTTCGAAGCGACCGTCGTGCATGTACGGCCCGGTAAGGGCAACATTGCGGAGGAAGGGAACTTTGAATACACCGTTTTGCCAAACTTCACCGCTGATGGAACCTACGCCCTTGTCTTCGTAGTTCATGTCAAGACCGTTGTTGGCTACGGCAAAAATGGGCTCCGTTAAATTGGAGCTGTGACAAGTAGAACAGTTGGCATTAAACAGTGCCCGTCCTTCGATTTCTTGTTCAGTGAAGAGGCCGGAAGATTCAACGCGGCGACCATTCTCGGCATTTACCAGCTCATCAAATCTGGTGTTCATAGAAGAGATAGAACTGGTGAACTTCTCCAGCGCGAGTGTGATCCGGTCGGGAGTAAGGTCCGTTGTACCGAAAGCTTTCATCGTCAGGATCTTGTAAATCTCCTGATTGCGAAGATCAGCCGATAGTTCGTGTAGTTCACGGCCCATCTCGATTTCATCCTGAATGGTGGCTTCGCTTTGCTCCTTTACGGTAGCGGCCCGTTCATCCCAGAAAAACTTTACCCGGCCTTCTACGGCGACACTTTCGTTGTCTCCAGAGCGACCATAACCGCTAATTGAAGGGGCAAAAGTCGGGACAGAACCCAGGGCGATGGAGTTTCGCTTGGTGACGGCTCCGTTAATACCGTCGGAAAAGGCTTTACCATCAGCAAAGGCCTTGTCTTGTTCGTGGCAGGTGGCACAACTGGTTTCTCCAGTAGCGGAGAGCTGGGTGTCATAAAAGAGTACGCGGCCTAACAAGGCTTTGCGCGTATCGGAAGCACTTGGTGTAATGTTACTTATGCCCGATCTACGACCAATATGGTCTGGAACAGTGGTGGAGGCGATCTGAATGGTCTGCGCGATGTTTAGGGTCTCATTAAGCTTGCCGAGTTCTTGTCCATTAAAGGACATTTCCTGAGGTGAGCTGAAACCATTCTCTGAAGGGGCACCAGTAGTAACCTTTTCTTCCAGACAACCGTAGAGCGTGAGAAAAGAAAGTGTAAGGGCAAAAAGGGGAAGAAGTGATCTCATACCAATGATATTTAGCCTAAAAGTAAGACGAATGTCATGGATTTGCCATGCCAGTGTCAGTTAATGGTCAGTTAAAAGACGAAGGAAACTGCTGAGCCGTTTGCTTTGGAGCAAATTTTAACGTTTGAAACTCCGAAGGAAGACCGGTTGGGGTAGGGAACTTCCTTGCTCCTTGTTCCTTCTTTGCACCTGCGGTCGCGCCGCCCATTAAGCTATCTTCGATTTAATTTCAGATTTTCCATATTGTTGTTCTGCCTTCCATCCAATGTACAGAATGGCAGCGAGGCTGGCCAGTGCCAGCCACCAGGGCGGAATGACATCCATTTCCGTGTCTGGCGTGAATCCTCCGGCAAAATAAGCCGCCATAACCTGCAGCCCGTTGAATAAGAAGTGTAATATGATGGGCACCCAAATGGAACGGGACCAATGATAGGCATACCCCAACGTTACGCCCAGGATAAACCTTGGTAGAAAGCCCGCAAATTCAAAATGCATAAAGCTGAAGGCAAATGCAGCGGTCCAAATGGCTGCATGATGATTACCAAACATTTGAGTCAAGACCCTTCGTTGAAGTACTCCCCGTAGCAATAATTCTTCACCCAATGCTGGCGTAACGGCTGCCGTTAGCAAAGCAAGAATTAATTCAGGAATGTTTTCCATAGTAAGAATGCTGCGCATGAACTGATTGGTTTGCTCCTCGCTACGAACGGCCCAATCTGGCAGTGGAGCCTGTAAGTTGATCCACGCCAACCACGCTACTAGCGGAAGCGATAGGAGAAAAAAAGAAAGCCCGAATGGAACAGATTTTTCTCTCGATCTTAAGGTGAAGCCAGCTGCACTTGCCCAGTTTTGGCGGTAAACCCACCAAAACGACAGCAGGGCGGATACAGAAAAGGTAAGTAGGTTGTTTATCAATAAGGCTAATCTAAACCACTGTCTTTCGGGTAAGTCGAGGGTCGAATAGGGAGAAAAACCTACTGAACTAATAATTGCTGCGGACAGGCCACTACCGGCGAGTAATAGGACAATGAAAAAAAAGATGGCTGTTAAAAAGAGCCTTAGCGGAAGGGAAGAATCGTCGTTTGTTTGCTTCATGTGTACTTTTGGTTGGCTAAATGTAAATGATTAGCGTATTTTGCGGACGAATTATCGGGTTTGATCTTATTTCACCCGTTTTTATTTTACTTGTGACTTATCCCTTTGCCTACTATTTAACTCAGGTCCTAACCACCGTTTAACTAACCTTTTCGATTGACTACAACTGTGAACGAAGTTCGTTGAAAGTCTTCACCTAAATTACACTGCCCTAAAACGTTACAGCGGACCCTGTGGTAGAGTATGTATTGGTGTTTGACGTCCCTCCACTGGCACAATGAATGAAGTTTTCTACCTACTTAACGTTTGCATTACTGTTTGCTATCCTTCCTTCGACCCTGTCTGCACAGGCTCCGGCGAATGATATCTGTGAGTTGGCGGTAGCGCTGCCGGCTTTCCCTAGGCTGCAGACCTGTCCCGCTGATGATGGGGAATCTTTTACCATTACGGCAAGCGGAACTAATCTGGATGCTACGGCCAGTTTGGGCGTTTGTGGTTTAGACCCATCGGCTGATGTTTGGTATAGCTTTACGGCCAGCGGCGCTATTAACGACGTCACAGTTACCACTGGTGATATGAATGGTATCGTCGTAGCGGCTTTTGTGGGTGATGATTGTAACAATTTCAATCTTCGAAGATGTGATAACGGAGGCAATTCAGCTTCATTAAGAGTTATTGCCCAACCAGGGCAACGCGTGTATTTGTTGGTTGCTGGTGACCCAGGTGATATCAACGACTTCGGGACTTTTGATATAGAGGTAGAAAGTTCAAGTTCTTGTGATGCTTGTACCAGAGAAGACAACGGCGAGGTAATCATCAATCCCCGAAACGCCACGGCTCAATATGCTTGTGGATCGACCGCTGAAATTTGTTTTACCCTATTTGAATGGGACGGTAATGATGCTGGGTCAGTGGAATGGTTACATTCCGTCGTGCCAGAGCTAGGACCAGGATGGGATGTGACTACGATTACTCCTACAGTAATACCTACTAGCTGGTGTGGGACTGGTGATTGGAGGTGGTATCCGGATGGTTGGACAGGCTGTTTTTCGGGAACTCCATTCCCACGGGGGTTTGCTTACGAAACAAATGCCGGACAAAACAATGGCTGTGGTGCCGCTGCCTCTTCACCAGGTAATAATTTTGGTGATGGTAATAATGGCTGTGCTGCCATTCCGGGGCCACAAACCTGGTGTTTTTCTGTGCAAGTGATGGATTGCCCGCCTGCATCAGGCACCTTCACGGGTGAAGACTTATCCATCAGTATTACAGTCTGGAGTGATGCTTTTTCTGGCTCATGGACGGATCAGGCCTGTAATACACTAGCTACCTTCGAAACCATTGCCAGCGTAATCGTCTGTGACGATGCAGAACCCATTGCTACTCCAACGGCCGAGGATTGCCCCGGTGCTGAGAATGGCTTTTTCGACATTCAGGCCAACGGAGGCCTGACCCCCGGCGAGTTGTATAATTTCGTGGTTCGAGACGCTTCTTCAACCGCCGTCTTCGTTTGTAATGGTTGCCCTAGCCCACAAACTACCCGGAATTTGCCAGCGGGAGATTACACCATCGAAACGACCGGAATCCTGTCCGGCTGTCCACAAAACACCATGGAGACCATCGATCCCGGTGACCCGGTCGACGTAACGGCCGAACACTCCGATGTTTGCCCTGACGGAGGTGCTATTGAGCTTATTGGCTCTACCACCACTCCCGGTACCATTATTGACTACAACTGGACGGGCCCGGGCGGCTTCACCGCTACGGGCGCTAGTGCCTTTACGGCAGATCCGGCAGTTGAGGGAACTTATACCCTGACCATTACGGTCGACGGTTGTGATAGCGACCCAACCGATGTAGAGGTAGAATACTTGGTCTTCGACCCACAAGCCAATGCCGTAAACGACAATCTCTGTTTTGGAGATGACCTGGAAATGGAGGTCACCGACGGAGGGACTGATTTTGCCTGGTTTGACCCGGATGGGAACGCCATTGGAACCAATAGTTCAACCATTACCACTACTGCTGGAGGAAATGGCGCCCAGGATTATACCGTTACGGTATCCGATGCGAACTGTTCAACAACTCTTACGGTACCCGTCTTCGTAGCCCCCGAAATAACGGGGATGATCCTTATGGACCCTAACGGTGAGGTCTGTGCCGGAGAAGACATTGAGTTTTCGATAAGGCAGGGAGATGGATCGTTCTTCCCTGCGGGCTGGACTTTTGACTGGAACGGGGGAGATGGTACCGGAACTACCTACACCTTAAATGAGAATACACCAGGGGACTATACGATGGAAGTCCTGGTTACAAACCCTTCCAGTTGTACTGCCATTGTAGCAGAACCTTTTCGGGTTCTTGAATTGCCGACGGTTTCTGTCAGCCCGGATGCACCAACAATTTGTGCGGACGGTATGGTCACCCTGACCGCTACGGCCTCTGGGGGAACCGGCCCTTACACCTACCTATGGGGACCGGATGATGTTGAAACCTCATCAACACTGGTTATTGATGCTAACTCCACGACTACCGACGCTCTTTTCGTTGTTGTCACCGATGCCAATGGCTGTACGGCTTTCTCCAATTTTGCGGATGTAACCATTCTGCCAGCGCTGGTTGGCGTTAACTTCGGTACCTGTGTTTCTAACTCTCCTTCAGAGATAACCTTTTCCTGGAATGACGTTGGGCAGGACCGCTTTGAAGTATACCTGACCGAAGGAGCGAATGCTGAGGAAACTATTTCTACGACCTATACCGATCTTAGTTACACCGCAACCGGTGTTACCCCAGGGGCTAACGTAACCATTCGTGTCGTCCCGGTTGCCGTTAATGACGGTGTTACTTGTTCTGGCCCAGCGCAAACAATTACTTGCTCTACCCAGGCGTGTGAGAATCCAGGTTGGCAATTTACCGCCATCGATCCAGTCTGCCTGACGACCGACGGTCAGGCCTTTGACTTTACCATCAATACTTCCCTTGCAGGAGATGTAACGCTAAGCAGTACTGATCTGAGCCTGATGGATGTACCCACTGGGCCAGGTGGTGTCACCAGTGTTAGCCTTCCTGCGCTTTCCGCTGGTAGTACTTCTGGTACTTACACGGTAACGGCCTCTTTTGCCCTCGCGGACGGATCCTGTCCGTTTGATACCATCCTAAATATCCCGGTTGTTACGCCCGTTAGCCCGGAAATAACGACCCCACTGGCTAGTATCTGTAGCGCACAGGCTAACGTCGACTTTACCATGGTGAATGTCGCGGACCCGAATTTGATCTACACCATTGCTATCGATAACCCCGCTGGCACAACCATAATTCTGGAAGACCCCGCTAATCAACTTTATCAAATCAGGTTCACAGAGTTCCGTACCTATCAAATTACCCTTACGGCAACAACAACAGGGAATGCGAATTGCTCAGACAACTTTACTATTCCCTTTACCTTGGTTCGCCCGCCGGCAAGACCAACACTAACTTGTGAAGGAACGGGGCTTGACTCGGTAGCCATCGGCTGGACGGATGTAGGAGCTGACAGCTACACCGTTGATCAAATTGACGTGCCTGGAGGAGGTGTGGTAGAACAAACCGCTACGGGATTCATTGTCCGAAACCTAAATGCTGGTGATGCGGTGGAAATTGCTGTAACGGCAAATTCGGCCGGTTGTGCACCCGTAATTTCTGACACCATTATCTGTGTCGCCCAGTCTTGTGCTAATATCGTCCCCGTAATTACTACTCCGATCGATACTTTCTGTTCTGATGGAACTGAAATGCTGGTTGATCTGACCGTCAATGTTCCCGCTACTGGAACGGTGATGTGGTCTGGCCCGGGAGTTGATGCTACCCAAAATCAGTTCGATCCCGCTGCCGCAGGCGCGGGCGAGCACCAGATCACGGTTGTTTACACAGAAGGTACCTGTACCTATCCGGTCGCCTTCCAGCTAGTTGTTGTTGACCCACCCTTTGGCACGGTAGACATTAATGCAGACGATATCTGTCAGGATGGTATTACTACCGTCAGTTTTACGGGGGGTAATCTGGACAACGCTGAGTTTGAGTGGATTTTGCCCGAGGAAGCTACCGTTGTCGGTGGTGATGTAAATGGCCCGGGACCTCTGGACGTAGGGTTCTCTTGCCTGGGGATGCAGTTTGCACAACTCGTCATTACTGGGCCATTCTGTGAAATAGATACGCTGCGTGACAGCATTTTTGTAGCGGAGCCCATCGCTCCCGTTAGCCTTGACTGTGCGAATGTGAGTTTTGATCAGGTAGGCTTTACCTGGACGCATCCTACGGCGACCAACTTCATGGTCACCATTATCGATCAGCCTGCCGGGGCGACAATTACTCAGGACAATAACAGCCTCCTGGCTACTGGCTTAGCCGAAGGAGAGTCTGTAACCATCGAAGTAATTGCCTTAGGCGTGAATGCCTGCGGAGATGCAGACGCTGAATCAGAAACCTGTACGGCCCAGAGCTGTCCGAACATAACCTTCAGTATTGACCCGGTAGCTTCTGTCTGCGCCGGAGAAGACGTAGATATTCAACTTACAACAACGGCTACCGGATCCGACGGATCAGGGACAGTCACTTTTGCTGACGGTGGAACCGATATGTTCAATACCGCTGGCCGCCCCGCTGGAACTTACCGGATTGATGCCACCTTTAATGAAGGAGGCTGCGCTTTCCCGGCCTTTATCGATATCGTAATCGATCCTTTACCCGTAGCTTCCTTTAGCTTACCCACCGGACCGATCTGTATTAACGAAGTTGTTAGCGCGGACGCAGGTGCAGAGGTGGCTGGAAACAGCTATGCCTGGACCATCGCCGCAGCTGACGCCACGGTAGCCTCCCCATCTAATACGGTGCGTGAGGTATCCTGGTCAACGCCTGGCCGTAAGGGTATTAGTCTCGTCGTAACGAATGCCATGACGTGCCAAAGTGAAATCTTTACCGACAGCATCGATGTTGTCGCCCCACTGATGGCTCCGGCCATTGGTTGTGGTGTTAGTTCCCCGACGAGCGTAGAGTTTTCCTGGACAACGGAGGCCGGAGTTGATAGCTTCCAGGTATCCGTAGACGGAGGCGCGCCTTTCTTCCAGGATAGTACCAATCTGTTTGTTGGTGGACTGAGTCAGGGGGATATTGTAAACATTACGGTCATTGCCATGGGCAGTGGTGTTTGTGGTAATAGTGAGCCCTCAACCCAGCCTTGTGTAGCGGGGAGTTGCCCGACGATTACCGTCACC
>CALIGP010000036.1 GCA_938021455.1 uncultured Lewinella sp.
ATAGCTTCTTGTCGTCGATCTTGTGAATCTTGCGCCAGATGTCTTTGTTGCTCTGATCACGGACCCAATCTTTGCCAAACTGTGTACTGTACAGGTCATGGATTTCGTGAGCGATCCAGGTAGGGTAGTGCACCGAGTTGGTAACGTAACCAATGTGTACTTCTTCAGCCGTGTAGCCAGGGTATAGTGGTGTAAACATCTCCTGACTTACATCACCGTGAAGTCTCGATACACCGTTGACTCGCTGGCTCAGCCGGATGGAGAGCTTGGACATGTTGAAGTCTTCTCCACTGTCGTCTGGGTTCAATCGGCCAAGGGCTACGAAGTCATACCAGTCAATGCCCAATTCTCCGGCGTAGTGATACAAATACTCTCTGAGCATTTGCTCGGGGAAGTGGTCATGTCCCGCCGGTACCGGCGTGTGGGTGGTGTACAGACTACTGGCCCGAACGGCCTCAACGGCTTCGTTGAAGTTCATACCGTCACCAACGTGATTCTTCAGACGCTCAATGCTCAGGAAAGCGGCATGACCCTCGTTGAGGTGGTAAACTTCGGGTTCCAGACCCATTGCTTCGATGGCGCGAACACCACCAATGCCCAGTAGAATCTCTTGTTTCAGGCGGTGCTCGTTGTCACCACCGTAGAGCATGTGCGTAAGGGCGCGGTCCTCCTGGCTGTTGTCTTCGTGGTCCGTATCCAACAGGTAAAGGCTGATGCGCCCGATGGGAAGTTTCCAAACTTTTGCTCGGACGATTCGCCCCTGAATGGGCACCGATACTTTAAGCCAGTTTCCGTCTGCATTACGAACGGGCTCTACGGGGAGTTGGGTGAACTTCTGAGCAGGGTAGTGGTGAATCTGATCACCGTTCATGCTTAACCCTTGGTTAAAGTAGCCGTAGCGGTACAAAAGACCTACGCCAAAAAGGTTGACGTTACTATCGGATGCTTCTTTCAGGTAATCACCGGCTAAAACGCCGAGACCACCACTGTAGAGCTTCAGGCTGATGTGCAGGCCGTATTCCATGCTGAAGTAAGCCAGTTTCGGACCCTTCTTCATCGGCTCCGCCAGGTAAGCATCGAACTGCTTTTCGACAGATTTTAGCTTCTTCAGAAAAGCTTTGTCTTTCGCTAGCTCCTGCATCCGGGTGGGGTCCAGAGTTTCCAGAAGCGCAACGGGGTTGTAGTTCAACTCCACGAATCGCTCCGGATTGATGGATTTGAAAAGCTCCTGGGCGTCAAAATTCCAGGACCACCAGATATTGTGGCTAAGCCGCTTTAGCGGCTCCAGAGATTTGGGCAATTGATTCTGAATAAAGATGCGCTTCAGCTTCATCTCCGAATTAGTTTGAGTCAATGTCATCAGATAAAATTTTGGGGCAGGCATTTCGGCGAAACAGCCGTCGGCAGCCTGATTGCCGTGAGGGTAGGTGCCTACTCACTAAAAAACTTCCATGTTGTAGGAAGAGCTATTGGAGTACGATAGTTCGTACTTGTGAGCAAGAGATCACCAGCTGATCAAATACCTGGTAGCAGGTTGAATTTTGCAGATCAGAACTTATTGCGCAATGGCGCAGCTATGCCAGGAGGTCCGTGGAGAACCCATGGCGGAATGGAAGCATGAAGCAGTGTGCTGTACACTGTCCACCTAGTGCAGACCACCCGGAACATTCCGTAGCGGGGCCAAAAATGATAAATCTTTAACTGGTGTGCAAGTTTCTGGCGCGTTTGGCTGTACACAATAGTGCGAGGTGCTTGTTACCAGGTGCGGGTTGCGGGGGGCGGTTACGGGGTGCGAGATGCCGGGTGTCCGTCATTGAAGGAGCAGGGCCACCCCGCACCTCGCACCCCTTTGATCGAACGGCTGTAGTAGGACGAGCAGGCTTTGGGGGTAAACCCTAGCCGTTTATCCCATTCTGCTTGGCCAGGTCAAAAAATTCGTCCAGGTTAGGGGTGATAACGATTTCCGTGCGGCGGTTCATCGCTCTGCCGGACGGGGTGTCATTGTCTCCCCGTGGATCATGTTCTGCTCTGCCGGCAGCGGTCAGTCGGCTGGGGTCAACGTAGAAGTCGTTCACGAGTTGACGAACGACTGCCGTAGCTCGCTTGGTGCTTAGCTCCCAGTTGTCGTTTACGCCGCGAATATTAACGGGTACATTATCCGTATGCCCTTCTACAATAACATTTAGGTCACGGTGATCATTGAGTACTATGCTCACCTTCTCAAGCACTTTCGTCGCCTGAGTATTAATCTTGGCGGAGCCAGAAGCAAACAATAATTTGTCGCTAATGCTTACGTGAACTTTACCACCACGAACTTCAACCTTTACGTCATCGTCGGCCACATTGTCCAGCGAACGCTTCAGGTTCATGACCAAGGCCATATTCAGACTGTCCTTGCGGGCAATGGAACGATTTAGTTCCTGAATGTAGGAGGTTTGTCCGCTAATGCTTTGGAGACTTTCCCGAATGCTGGTGGCGCCTTCTTTGGAGATGACGGAAAGGTCTTCCAGCCTGGCCAGTAGGTCGCCGTTGGTCCGTTGCACACTTTCCAACTGGGTAGACAACATAGTGCGTTGCTGTTCACTGCCGGCTAGTTTGGTTTCCAGTTGTTTGACTTTACCTTGGTTACAGGAAGTGAAAAACAGGAAGATCATCAAAGTGAATAAAAGGGAAAATCTCATAATCGTTGGTTGTTATACGGGGGTATTAACGAAGCGAACTATCGTTTAGCGTGTTAAAACGAAGGGAGATGAAATCAATCAAAAATGACTTCTGTTGCACCGTAGCCGTATTTGGGATGATGTTCGTTCACAAAATCACGGACGAAGGGGTAATGGTGCAAGCGGGAATGAATTGCTCGTTTTAGCACCCCGTTTCCAACACCATGGATAATGAAAACGCGGTCAACGCCCATGCGTAGGGCCTGGTCCATGTATTCATCGTAGTGTTTGAGTTGCAGGGGTAAGACCTCGTGACGGGCGACTTTATCGGGGTCGTCTACCAGTTTGCCGATGTGGAGGTCGAGACTTTCTTCGAAGGCCAGTTTTTCACTCAAATTAGTTTCTAACTTTCGCTTGTGGGATTGAGCTCGAGCTTGTTTTTCCCTGAATTTTTGCTGGACAGCCACTTGGGTAATGGCTTTTAATGACGGTACATTGGGCGCGGCCGCAGGTGCAGAGGGAGTGGCGGACAGCGTTGGAAAGACCATATATAGGTGTGCATCGCCGTACATCTCAGGAACGTCCTGTAGCTTACTGAAGAATTGCTGTCCCTTTAGGTTCAGTCGTTGGAAGTTGCGGGGACCGGTGCCACCAACAAGTACGGTTCTGACGTCCAGCTCACAGTTGAGTTTTTCGTTGAGCCAACGGTATTCTATGGCGTCCAGGCGCTTCTTGCCGTAGCCTTCCAATGTGCCAGACTTGGACCAACGCCGATCATTGTGGGTCATCATTTTGAGCTCGTAGATGATCTTATGGGGCGTACCGTTCAGGAGATATACTTCGTAGGCTACGGGGTTGGCCTCATTGTCCGTCATGGGGTCGAAGGCAAGGCGAACACCTCGGTCGCGCTCGTCGGCCTCCTTTGGGGCGGAGGCTTGAGCTACGGGGGCAGAGATCGCTTTTGCGGGCGGGGAAGGTTCCTTTTTTAGCCTGGGACGCTTACCTTCTTTAGCCGGGTTGTCTTCCGCCTTTTCCAATAAATCTGCGGGTAAAGGAAGTTCTCCCTTGCCGCCCTCCAGCCGTACTTCCACCAGGCCGCCGGGCAGAATGGCAGTAACGACTCCGTAGTTGTCCGTGCGCTGCATGCGCACCCGATGACCGATTTTAAACTCCATGGGGTGAAGGTACGCAACCTGCCGTCAGTGGGCGGAGGAGCTCCAGCTCCGATGCGAAAGGGGCCGCAGGCTCCCTGAGCGTGTAAGTAGGGTGGCTGGTTCATG
The DNA here is from genome assembly GCA_938021455.1 of uncultured Lewinella sp. GTDB lineage: Bacteria > Bacteroidota > Bacteroidia > Chitinophagales > Saprospiraceae > Neolewinella. Next base: position 3,941 of record CALIGP010000036.1, read on the forward strand.
TTAATCGGACCTAGAGGTCCTCCGCCCAACAACTCTCGCTTAACTATCATGTCCTCCTACCTTTCCTTGCACCTGCGTCCGCGCCAATCTTTCTTCCCTTAAATCCTCAATCAACGTTGTACCTTCGCCGCCCATGGCAGAAAAATCTACCTTTTCAACCCTTCGTTGGCGTACCGCTCAGTGGCTTGAGCGTCGCTGGTGGCGGAGCTATTTGAAGGGTAAATCTCCGGAAGAATATTTAATTGATAAGCGGGCCTATTGGGCGAGAACGTTGGAGGAACTGGATTGGCAGCCCGTTGCCGGGCGCCGCGTAATCGACGCGGGTTGTGGCCCGGCTGGGATATTCATTCACCTGCATGACAAAGAAGAAGTCTCAGCTTTAGACCCGCTCCTGGACAAATACGAGGTGGATTTACCCATATTTAGCCGGACTGATTACCCTACGGTCAATTTTTTGCACCAACCGTTAGAAGCTAGCTTGCCCCAGGAAAAAACCTTCGAAGCCATCTACTGCTTCAATGCCATTAACCACGTGGCGGACTGGGACTTGGCACTTGACGCACTTAGTGCTCTGGCAGCTCCAGGCGCCAAGATGATCATGACCAGTGACGTGCATCGTCACGGCTGGCTGATGCCCATTTTCAAAGCACTGCCCGGTGACGCACTTCATCCTCAGCAGCACGATGCCCGTGCTTACCGCGAAGCATTGGAGCAGCGGGGGTGGATTGTTGAGCGAGAGATGGTGCTCAGGACCGAGGCTATTTTCGAATATAGAGGGTGGGTTTGTACTGCCAACTTCAGTCGGCAGTAGAAACCTTACTATTTCCTTGACAAACTTTCCGCTCGTTCCATTAGGAAAAGGCGTACCTTTGCGCCTTCTTAGCGCAAGCTACCCCTAAATAAACGAGATGAAGTCTATTCGTAATATCGCGATCATCGCTCACGTAGACCACGGCAAAACGACCCTGGTTGACAAAATGCTTCTGGCTGGCCAACTTTTTGGTGACCATGAGAAGCCAGGCGAGCTGATCATGGACAGTAATGATCAGGAGCGGGAACGCGGGATCACGATTCTGGCCAAGAACGTTTCCATCAATTATAAAGGCACGAAGATCAATATTATTGACACGCCTGGTCACGCCGATTTCGGCGGTGAAGTAGAGCGAGTGCTCAATATGGCCGACGGTGTTCTACTTTTAGTAGATGCTTTTGAAGGTCCGATGCCCCAGACACGCTTTGTGATGGACAAAGCGCTTAGGCTTGGTCTTAATCCGCTGGTTGTTGTTAATAAGGTTGATAAGCCAAACTGTACACCAGAAGAGGTGCACGAGATGGTCTTCGATCTCATGTTCAGCCTTGATGCTACTGAAGAGCAGCTCGATTTCCCGACCATCTATGGTTCGGCAAAGAATGGTTGGATGAGCACTGACTGGAAAAACGAAACGGACAGTATTGTTCCACTACTGGATGCCATTCTCGAGCACGTGCCAGAGCACCAGGCGGAGGAAGGCAACACGCAGATGCTGGTAACCAGCATTGAGTTCAGTAAGTACATTGGCCGGATGGCCATCGGCCGTCTGAACCGAGGCACCCTCAAGCAGAACCAAGCACTCACCCTCATCAACCGGGAAGGCGTCCAAACCCGAGGTAAGGCCCGCAACCTATATGTTTATGAAGGTTTTGGCCGCGTAGAAGTCGACGAGGTACAAACCGGAGATATCTGTGCTGTTTTCGGTGCAGAAGGCTTTGATATCGGTGATACCATTGCCCACATCGAAAACCCTGAAGCGCTACCGACCATTGCCATTGATGAGCCTACGCTGTCAATGAGCTTCACGATTAACGATTCCCCTTTCTTCGGTAAAGAAGGTAAGTACGTTACGAGTCGCCACATTAAGGACCGCCTCACCGCTGAGCTAGAGCGTAACCTCGCCCTCCGCGTAGAAGAAACCGAGAGTGCTGATACTTTTCGCGTTTTTGGTCGGGGCGTAATGCACTTGTCGGTACTGATCGAGACGATGCGTCGCGAAGGCTACGAACTTCAGATCGGACAGCCACAGGTTATCATTAAGGAAATCGACGGTGTTAAATCCGAACCGGTGGAGGAAATGACGATTGATCTACCAGAGCATATGTCAGGTACTGCCATCAATATGGTAACCCAGCGTAAAGGTCTTATGTTGAGCATGACCAACAAAGGCGAGCGCGTTGTGCTTGAGTTTGAAATTCCTTCCCGTGGAATTATCGGTATGCGCTCTAACATGCTCACCGCTACTCAGGGGGAAGCTATTATGACGCACCGCTTTAAGGAGTTTCAGCCCCATAAAGGCGATATCCCCGGCCGTATGAACGGCTCGCTCATTTCCATGGAATTAGGTAAAGCCATTCCTTTCTCCATTAATAACCTACAGGAACGCGGACGTTTCTTCGTTGAACCTGGCGAAGAGATTTACGAAGGACAAGTAATCGGTGAAAATAACCGTGCCAATGACCTGGTTGTGAACGTAACCAAGACGAAGAAACTGAGTAACATGCGTTCTTCTGGTGCGGATGAAAAAGCTCGCATCGTACCGCCACGGAAGTTTTCTTTGGAAGAAGCACTGGAATACATCCAGGGAGATGAATACGTAGAGGCAACGCCTGAAAGTATT
>CALIGP010000037.1 GCA_938021455.1 uncultured Lewinella sp.
GTCATCTCACCCAAAAATTAGGGATGACTCATGTTTACCTGTAGACTCTCTTTATTCCGTGTAAGCCTCCATCGGCGGACAGGTACAAACGAAGTTCCGATCTCCGTAGCCATCATCTACCCGGCCGACTGCTGGCCAAAATTTAAGCCCCTGGCGCAGGTAAGCGAGCGGGTAAGCGGCTTGCTCCCGGCTGTAAGCGTGTGTCCACTCATCCGCCGTAATTTCAGTAATGGTATGAGGGGCATTCATCAATACATTGTCTTCCGCATCTACTTCACCCCGAGCGATAGCATCTGCTTCAGCTCGAATGGCAATGAGGGCATCACAGAAACGATCCAGCTCTTCTTTCCCTTCTGACTCGGTAGGCTCGATCATCACGGTACCCGCTACTGGCCAGCTTAGTGTTGGGGCATGAAAACCGTAGTCAATCAGTCGCTTGGCCAGATCGCCAGCACTCATAACCGATTTGAAGGGTCGCAGGTCAATGATCAGTTCGTGCGCCGAGCGGCCCTGTTCTCCCTGAAAGAGAACATCGTAGTGGTTCTCAATGCGCTTGGCGATATAGTTTGCGTTCAGGATAGCGTATTCGCTGGCGGCTTTGAGTCCCTTAGCGCCCAGCATTTTGATGTAGGCGTAGCTGATCAGCAGGATAGAGGCAGAGCCCCAGGGAGCAGCCGCTACGGCTTTGGTGGCTTTCAGGCCACCCGTTTCCTGCAAGGGGTGCCCCGGCAGGAAGGGTGCCAATGCCTCATTGCAACAGATTGGTCCCATACCCGGGCCACCACCTCCGTGCGGAATGGCAAAAGTTTTGTGCAGGTTGAGGTGACAGACATCAGCGCCAATGCGGCCGGGGCTGGTCAAGCCGACCTGCGCATTCATGTTAGCGCCATCCATGTACACCATCCCACCAGCAGCGTGAATGGTTTCGCAAATCTCCACTACTCCCGTTTCGAATACTCCGTAGGTACTCGGGTAAGTAATCATCAACGCAGCCAGCTTATCCTTATGCTCTCCTACTTTTTCTTTGAGGTCTTCGATGTCGATGTTACCCGCTTCGTCGGACTTAACTACGACAACCCGCATACCAGCCATCACTGCGCTAGCGGGGTTAGTACCGTGGGCAGATTCCGGGATGATGGCAACGTCACGATGCTCATCTCCACGATCCCGGTGGTAAGCCCGGATTACCATTAAACCGGCGTACTCTCCACTTGCTCCGCTATTAGGCTGGAGGCTACATGCCGTGAAACCACAGATCTCCGCCAGGTCTTTTTCCAGTTCGCTAAAAATCAGTTTATAGCCCTGCGCCTGTTCAATGGGAGCGAAGGGGTGAATATCCGCAAACTCGGACCAGCTGACGGGGATTAACTGAGTCGCAGCATTCAGTTTCATGGTGCAGCTTCCCAGGGGAATCATGCTGTGCACGAGGCTGAGGTCTTTGTTTTCCAGGCGCTTGAGGTAGCGCATCATCTTGGTTTCCGTCCGGTGGTTCTTAAAGTTAGGGTGAGTCAGAAAATCTGACGTCCGAATCAACGAAGCAGGAAACTGATCATTGACGCCCTGAACACCACCAATATGGTCCAGCTCTGCCCCCTGGTAGTCAAGCTCCACACCAAAAATCCGGCAGACCGCAAAAAGATCAGAAGTTGCCACTGACTCATCAAAGCTTAATCTGATCCCTCCCCCCCTAGGATAGAAGAAATTGTACCCCTCCGTTTCGGCCCGGCTACGGACTTCTGCAGCCTTCTCCGGACTGGCTTCTACGTGCAGGGTATCGAAGTAATGATCAGCGCCAAGGGTAAAGCCACCCTGGGTGAGTGCATTGGCCAGCATCACCGTAAAGTGGTGGGTTCTTTTGGCAATGGCGATCAGCCCTTCCGCACCGTGGTAGGCGGCATAGAAGCCAGCCATGTTAGCCAGTAGCGCCTGTGCAGTACAGATATTTGACGTCGCTTTTTCGCGGCGGATGTGCTGTTCTCTGGTCTGCAGTGCCATGCGCAGGGCATAGTTGCCGTGGCGATCCTGACTTACGCCAATGATGCGTCCCGGAATTTGTCGCTTGTACTTGTTGGTGGTAGCAAAGTAAGCGGCGTGCGGGCCACCAAAGCCCATGGGCACACCAAATCGTTGGGTATTGCCCACCACGGCGTCTGCTCCCCATTCTCCGGGAGGAGTCAGCAAGGTAAGGGCCAGCAGATCAGCAGCAACAATAGTGAAAACCTCCGCTTTTTCCGCTTCGGCCACCAGTTCCTGGTAGTCTTCTACTTGTCCGTTTGCGCCAGGATATTGCAGTAACATGCCGAAGGCGCGGCCTCCGGAGAAATCAAATCCGTTTACGGGGCCAATCTCTATTTTGATACCTAGCGGTTCTGCACGGGTTTCCAAAACAGCGATGGTTTGGGGCAACACCAGGTCCGAGACGAGAAACACACTTACGGGCTCGCCTTTCACTCGCTTGTTACGTACACTAAAGAACATACTCATCGCTTCAGCGGCGGCGGTTCCTTCGTCCAGTAAGCTGGCGTTAGCAACGGGCATGGCCGTCAGGTCAGACACCATGGTCTGGTAATTCAACAGGCTCTCCAGTCTTCCCTGTGCAATCTCTGCCTGATAGGGGGTGTACTGCGTATACCAACCCGGATTACAAAAAACGTTGCGTAAAATAACGGAGGGCGTTACGGTATTGTAGTAGCCCATCCCGATGAAAGAACGCATGACTTTGTTTCGCTTCGCAATCCCCTTCAGGTGCTGCAGGTAATAGTATTCGCTGATGGCAGGAGCGACATCGAGATCTTTATGATCACGAATATTGGCCGGTACCGTTTGGTCCATTAATTCCGCCATGGAGGAGGCATTAATGGTCGCCAGCATATCGGCAGTTTCGCCCGCATCGGGGCCCAGGTGGCGATCTTGAAATTGGTCAAAACGAGGGGTAAGCGCAGGCATGAGCAAAGCTGGTTAGGGGAGAAAAATAGTTGTCAGCGCAAAGGTAACCAGCCTCATCGATTTAGGTTGTTGAAACAGGGAGGGTTTTTAATGGGCGCTCGCCGCAGGTGCAGAGTAAGTTGTATACCGGCGAGTGCCAAACCGTCGCTTTCCCCACAAAAAAGGCCCTCCCACCAAAGGCGGAAGGGCGAATAATGTGGTATGTCAGAAAGCTTTATCATTAGACCGCTTGTGAGTTCCAGAGAACGCACAAGAGGTGTATTTTTTCAGTAGAGAGAGGGAAGATCGGCTGTTGGCTTAGCCGACGATACTATAAAAGTATTCAATTCAGGGGAAGCCACCAAAGGTTTGGTCATTTATTTTGGGTTTCACAACCCCATGAATGTGGGGGAAAGAGAAATATTGACAGATTATCCTTCTCTCCGTCAGGTTGTTATCTTGCGGCCCAATCAACCATTTTTGATGAGAACCATATTCACCTTGCTCTTTTTAACCCTCCTTTGCACCAGCGTCCGCGCCCAACAGGAGTTGCTGCAATCCGGCCCCATGCTGGGCTATTGCGAACAAATGGAAGTGCTCATTTGGGTACAGACCAAAGCACCGGCAAGCGTCCGGGTAGAGTATACCGACGATAATGGAGTAACCTTTGCCACCAACGAAATAGAGACCCGTCGCAGCAGTGCTTTCACCGCTGAGCTAATCGCTGACCGCGTTGAGCCGGGGCAGCACTACAAGTATAAAGTACTGATCAATAATGAAGAAGTTTCTCTGCCCTACCCCACCGAATTCACCGCACAGCCCATCTGGCGCTGGCGGAATGACCCGCCAGATTTCCAGGTAGCCCTCGGCAGCTGCACTTATATCAATGAGCCAGCCTATGATCGCCCGGGAGAAGGCTACGGATCCGAATACGAAATCTTTACCAGCATCAACCAAGCCAACCCAGAACTGATGATCTGGCTCGGCGATAATATGTACCTCCGCGAGCCCGACTGGTACACGAAGACCGGCTACCACCACCGCTTCACCCACACCCGCAGCCTACCCGAAATGCAGCCCCTGCTGGCCCGTACTCATCACTATGCCACCTGGGACGACCACGACTACGGCCCCAATAACTCCGACCGTACCTGGGTGCAAAAAGAAATCGCCAAAGAAACTTTTGATGCCTTCTGGGGCAACCTCACCAGCGGGCTTCCCGCCAGCCAACAAGCCACCGGCTTTGCTGGCATCACCTCCACCTTCCGCTACAATGACACTGATTTCTTCCTGCTCGATAACCGTAGCTTCCGTACCCCAAACGATCAAGAACGGACGGACAACAAAACCCTGCTGGGCGAAGCCCAGCTGGAATGGCTCATCGAAAGCCTCATTTTCAGTGACTCCCCCTGGAAGATGGTCTGCGTCGGCGGTCAGGTACTCAGTGACTCCGGCCGCGGCGAAAGCTACCAAAACCTGGCCCCTGACGAGCTCGACTATTTACTACGACGCATAACCGAGGAAAACATCAGCGGCGTCGTCTTCCTCACCGGAGATCGCCACCACACCGAAATGTCGGAGCTCAAGCTTTCCAATGATAATATGGTCTATGACATCACCATCTCCAGCCTGACCGCTGGCACCGGTTCCTCCCGGAACGAGGTTAATACCCGCCGCTTAGAAGGCACCCTCGTCGTAGAACACAACTTTGGAATACTTTCTTTCTCCGGTCCGCTGAAAGAGCGAAAGCTGGAGATTGAGACGTTTGATACGGAAGGGAAGAGTCTTTGGAAGAGAGAGCTGCGCTCTTCTTCTAATTAGATGGTCTAGGGCCTTTTAGAAACCTCTCCCCCGGCCCCCAGGGCTAACGCATCATAGGTTT
>CALIGP010000038.1 GCA_938021455.1 uncultured Lewinella sp.
CTCATAGACTCCCCCTGCACCTGCGTCAGCGGCCCCTGCTGAGCTTGCCGAAGTACCACTAAACTTCACTTACCCATCGAACTAAACCCCTCCGATAATCCTTAGTTAGTTTCTAACCAAACTCAACAGTTATGTTCGGAGATATGATGAACCAGATGCAGGAGATGCAGGAACAGATGCAAAAGCAACTGGCTGAGCAATCCTTCAGCGCCGAAGCTGGCGGCGGTGCCGTTACGGTTACCTGCAACGGTGCCCGCAGCATTACTAACGTGAAAATTGACACGGAACAGATTGATCTGACGGACGCTGAGGGCCTGGAAGACCTCATCGTTGTGGCCACTAACCGGGCACTGGAAGCTGCTGCGGCTCACGAAGCGGAGCAAGCGGGGTCTATGATGAATAACATGTTGCCCGGAGGATTGGGTGGTCTTTTTGGCGGGTAAGAAATAAGTGAATGGAAGAACTAGCGGGAATAATCGTTCTTGGAATTTTTGCCCAATGGCTGGCCTGGCGCACGCGTGTTCCTGCCATTCTGCCATTGATTATAATCGGCCTGCTCGTTGGTCCAATATCTACGCTTTGGACCGAAGACGGGCTGAAGCTGATTAGCCCCATTTTTGAGGGTGGCCCCGAAGGGAAGGGGCTTTTTCCAGGTCGGTCTCTCTTTTATTTCGTTAGCCTTGCCATTGGCGTTATCCTCTTTGAAGGAGGGTTGACGCTCAAGATCAAAGAGGTCAAGGAAACACAACGATCCATCTTGCGGCTCATCTCTTTGGGTAGCTTGATTACCTTCATTGGAGCTGGTTTGGCGGCGCACTTCATTATGGGCCTTGACTGGCGCATCAGTTTTCTGTTTGCAGGGCTGGTCATCGTCACCGGGCCGACGGTGATCGCGCCCATTCTACAGAACATACCCCTGAACAAAAACGTAGCGACTGTCCTCAAATGGGAAGGTATTCTCATCGACCCGATTGGGGCGTTGGTAGCGGTTCTTGTCTTTGAGTTCATCAGTAGCGCGGACCCTGGAATGGGCTTCACAACACACGCCTTTGGAACGTTTTTTGAGGTTCTACTATATGGAGGCAACCTTGGCTTTTTTGCTGGCCTGGCCCTCTACCACATCATTAAGCGGGAGCTGGTCCCTCACTATTTGCTTAATGTTTTTGTGCTGGCTTTTGTGCTCTTTGCTTTCGTTGTCAGTAATCTCATGGCCCATGAATCCGGCTTACTTACCGTGGTAGTTATGGGTTTAGTCTTGGCCAATAAAGATGTGCCTCGAATCAAAGAAATTCTTTCCTTCAAGGAGAGCCTGAGTGTGCTACTCATCTCGATCCTCTTTATCCTCCTGGCTGCCAATATGGACATGGCCGAGCTACGATTACTAACCGAGGACTGGCGGCCGATCGCGCTTTTTGGCTTTGTTGCCTTAATCCTTCGGCCACTCAGCGTTTTTATAAGCACCTACCAGGGTAACCTGACGGTGTCCGAAAAACTATTCATCAGCTGGGTTGGGCCCCGGGGCATCGTGGCGGCAGGTATCGCTTCTCTTTTCGGACTGACGCTGCAAGAAAGAGGCGTACAGGGGGCGGAATACATCACACCGCTGGTCTTTATGATCGTGCTGGGAACGGTGCTGCTCAATGCTACTACGGCCCGTTTAGTGGCTCGCCTTTTGGGCGTTGTTCAGGAAGCTTCCGGCGGAGTGGTCATCTTTGGTGCCAATGACTTTTCCATCGCTATCGGTGGTTACCTGAAAGAACAAGGACGCAGTGTTCACCTGGTAGACAGCAATGAGCGGAACATCCGTAAGGCCAAGGAGCAGGGGCTCGATGGTATTGTAACGAACATCTACAACAGCGAACTGGCCGAAGAGTATGAACTGCTCGATGCCGGGTATATGCTTGCCTTTACGGGAAGTAATGACGTAAATAACTACGCGCTGCGTCGCTACGCAAAAATCTTTGGAGAAAGAGGCGCCTACCGGCTTATCACTGCTGATGAGTTGAAGCAGAGAAGTCAGACGGACGGAGAGTTCGTCTTCAGCTACTCAGACGATTTCCTAAACCTTAGTGAAGCATACCGTGAATCAGCGGAGGTATTGGAAATAGCTTTCAATGGCAAGGAGGAGTTTCTGGAAATCATGGGTCACGTAAAAGCGGAAGAGTATACCGTGCCGATTTTCCTGAAGCACCCCGATGGAGTACTGCACGTACTGCCGCGTAACCCTGAAGATATTATTCTGGAAGAAGGAACGTACCACCTGGTATACCTTGGTTTAGAACTACCCACGCTAACGGGCCGCGCAACAAGCGGGGAGCTGCAAGACGCGCCTATTCAGCCGGCGTAAGCACTTTGGCAAAGTGCCACAAGACGCCAGCGGGGTCGATCAAATGAATTTCGCGTAGGCCCCAGTCATAATCTGTGGGTTCTTTCCAGCGAATTCCCTTGTATCGATTCACCAGATCCAGTGCTAGTAATTCTTCCCAGAGCTGCTCCAGTTCTTCTACCAGGAGGAATAACATGGTATTTTCCGCCCAGGCTTTGACGTAGTAGGCCTGTAAATAGAACTGGCTACTGCCTAGCTGAAGTAACACCATATCGTCCGATGCCCAAATTTCGGTAGCGCCCAGGTCTTTGTAAAACGCCCGGGAAACGGCGAAGTCTTTTGCGGGAATGAAGGGACGTAAGTTGGAGGTGGTGGAGAGGATGGACATAAAATAAAGGTAAGGGTCTTCCTGACAACTTTAGTCTATCAGCCCAGCCGTAATCTTCGCAGAGAGTAGGCACAGTGGAACGCCGCCGCCCGGGTGAACACTTCCGCCCAAAAAGTACAGGCCGTCAATTTTTCGGCTGAAGTTCGGGTGCCGCAAAAAAGCGGCCATCGTATTGTTGCTGCTGGTGCCGTAGAGCGCTCCTTGATGGGAACCGGTAAGGCGTTCGATTTCCGGGGGAGTGACGATGCGTTCTTCCTCGATTAAATCTTCGAGGTTCAGTTTTTCTGGCGCGCTCGCAGGTGCCAAGAGGCGTTTTTGCAGCAGGGTGAGAACCCGTGCCCGAAGCGTTTGTACCATACTGTCCCAATCCTGGCCCGTGTCCGCCGGAGCGTTCACCATCACAAACCAGTTCTCTGCACCTGCCGGTGCATCTTCCTTGACGATCTTGCTGCTGACGTTGACGTAGACCGTCACGTCATCACTCAGATCTCCGGCCTCCAGCGCGGCGAACTCCCGGGCGTAGTCTTCGCTGAAGAAGATGTTGTGAACGCCCAGCTCCGGGAATTCCTGTTTGATGCCCCAATAAAAGATGACGGCACTGGTGCTTTTTTGCTGACTCAGGGTCCGCTCCGGCCGCTTCGCGCCGGGCAAGAGCCGGTCGTAGGCCAGCCAGACATCCATATTGCAGACGACCTTGTCCGCCGCCCATTCCCGTCCGCCCACCCGAGCCCCGCTCACTTTCCTGCCCTCCCGAAGGATCTCTTCT
>CALIGP010000039.1 GCA_938021455.1 uncultured Lewinella sp.
ATTGAGCATGTGCGATAACACCGTAGAAGAAAAGGGGGAAAAGTAAGGTCAATTTCATTGTTAACAAGGTTTTTGCAGCGGTTGATCCGCCGTAGTTTATTCTAGGCTGGAGAAGTAAATTTCTGCTTTTTTGAGTACTGCAGTCATAGCATTATTATCCATTCCTTCAGAGCGTTCGCGAATCCAGGCAAGGATAAATTTTTGGAGTTCGCTCTTTCTCATTTGATGAAACATACGGATGATCATCCGGGAATTTTCGTCCCAGAAGTATCCTTCCGGTGGTACAGCTTCATCAAAATTGTGTTCTTCGATGGACCTGTAGGTACCCAGCAAAGCTTCTCCTAAAAGGGCTCTGAACGTTGGGTTGTCAGGCTCCGTGGCGAGCAACTTCAAACCGTTTATGATGGCCAGCCCGGGCGTTCCACATTCCGTTTGCGCCCTTATCGTTTCCTGGCTTGCGATCAGTCCGAATTCATGGGCTTGTTCCATCACGGAGGTATCCACTTTTTCCAATGGTAATAATTCTACTAAGCCCTCCTGCCGGGCGGATATTTCTGGGTGAGTAGACATACTGTCTTTCTCCCAAAAGCCGCCGGGTGCTTCATCTGATCCGAAAGAGCCGCCAAACATTTGCGCAGGTTCTTCCATCCATTTTTCTTTTAAGGGGTAGGCTTCCGTTTGTAGCAGGCTCTTGTAGTCTACCTCGGTCAGATCAAGCATCCAACTATTGCGCAGGTTTACCAGTGCTTCAGCAACAGCTTCCATGGAGTACTGTAGTGAAGTGTAATACTGTAAGCCGAGGCTATCAGCCGCTAATTCGTTCTGTCTTCTAAGCCGGTAAGAATTGTAAACCGTTTCCCGGGCACCAGCGATCAGGCGCTGTTTTTGGCTTTTTTTAGTACGTCGTTTGTTTAGTTGCTCCGTTACCGATTCCATATCGAGGCTTCGCTGGCAGAACTCAAGTGTACTTTCCTCCTGATGCTTCAGCTGATCATGCGCCATTTCATGGCAAAGCACGAAAGCAATTTCATCACTGGTTTCCATACTTTTGAAAAGCCCTAAGTTGACGGTGAACACAGCTCCCCCAAGACTGGCGGCGTTGGGCAAATGAGAACGACGAATCAATACCAGCGGATCAACCTCAAGGTTATTTGCCCGTACGATTTCTGCCATCAGTTTATCAAGATAATTCTGGAGCTCCGGGTGAAAAAGATATAGGCTGTCTTCTACACCTTCCCGTAGTTCCGTAAAGCGTTCATCATTAATTTTTGCCAATCTTTTCAGATACTCTTCCGAGGCGTTCGGGCTACTCACCCTGACCCGTGACTTCAGTTCTTTAAACAGGGCCGTTGAATCAGCAGGAAGCACCGGGCCAGGATGAAATTGTGCCAGCAGGGTAGCTTTCCATATCAATAGTATAAATGCAAGTAGAAATTTTCTCATCAGATAGGGATAGGAATTCAAAAATAAAAAACCATCAACATATCTATGTTGATTGAAAAAAGGTAAACATAACAACCGTCTCTCAGGTTGGGCTGAACCATCTACAATTCTACAGTCTACCGTCTACTTCCCCTCCTTCGTCAACTCAATAAACCCCTGAATTTTCTCATTCGGCACCGTAACGCTGAGCGTATAATGAGCAATCTTCCAGTGCCCATCGGGGCCATCGCGCTTGACGACGGCGGTGCCGCGGCAGGGGCCCATCCAGGTATCGAGGAGTTCGTCCCAGTAAGCGACCTGGCTATCGGGATCGTAGAAAACATGGCGTTCGGTGGCGGTGAAGGCCCAGGCTTTACCCTTGGCGAAGTAGGGGGCGGCGAAGCCGAGGAATTCGGCTTTGGTCCAGTGCTCGCCCTTGTCGGTACCGATGTAGATGGCGTCGTCGGTCATGGCATCGAAGAAGGCGGTGGAGTCAGCATCGGCGGCTGCTTTATGCCAGCCGGTGGCGAGGTCGCGGATGGCGGCTTCGGGGGTGGCTTCGGCGACGGGGAGGCAATCGCCCGGCGCATCGCGGCGGGTGTCGGCGATGTGGAGGACGCGCCACTGGCCTTCAGCACCGTCTTTTACCAGTTGAAAAGCATTGACGCCACAGTGATGTAATTTTTCTTTGTAGTTAAAAACATAGGGTGCCCAGACGGTGGCGAGGTGGCCGTCGACCCGGACCTCTCCGTAATGAAGTTGTTCGTCCCATGCACCTGCGTCCGCGCCCTGCATGCCTTTGAACCAGCGGCTGATGTCGCCTGCGCCCACCTCCGTTACGCCGTCGGGTTTGGTGACTACAGAATTCAGTGTGGCTTCCGGATGAAAGTAAGCACGCAGCCCCGTCGTATCACCAGCGCGCATGGCATCGAAGATGGTGGAGACCGTCTTTATGGGTGTTTCCTGAGCGGAGAGGGAGAGGGAAAAGCAGCAGAGGAGGAGCAGCAGAAAGCGCATGATCACGTAGTTTGTTGATACTCCAAAGATACGGCACTTCGGCACGCTCAGCAGGGGCCGCGGACGCAGGTGCAAGGGAAGGTTAGAAAAGCGGAGAGGGGATCGGACCTGGAGGTCCTCCGCCCACTATTTACTGAGCCACTCAACGAACAGCCGCATCCCGAATCCAGTCGCCTGCCGGTCTTTCGCATAGGGGCCTTGCTTGAGGGCCACGCCGGCAATATCGAAGTGAATGAATTTCGGATGATCGTGCGTAAAAAATTCCAAAAATTTGAAGGCATCAATGGCCCCGTTGATGGGCCGACCGGAGTAGTTTTTGATGTCCGCCACATCGCTGTCCAATCCGGATTTGTATGCATCCCAAACGGGCAGGGGCCACACCTTTTCTCCGCAGGCATTTCCTGCTTTGCGGAATTCCTTAATCAATTTATCGTCTTTACTCATCACAGCACCACATTCGTAACCGAAGGTCCTCACCGCACTTCCGGTAAGCGTGGCCACATCGATCAGTGTTTTCGGCTTGAAGTGCTTGACGGCATAGCTCAATCCGTCACTCATCACCAACCGGCCTTCGGCATCGGTGTCGATGATCTCGATTGATTTACCGGCGTGGCCCGTAATGACATCGGATGGTTTGTAGCTCAGCGCATCGACGCTGTTGTCCGTGCTGGGCACAATACCAACGAGGTGGACGGGAAGTTTCAGTCGGGCGACAGCCTCCATCGCTCCGAAGGTAGCTGCTGCCCCCCCCATATCCGACTTCATCAGGTGGAGATTATTGCTTGGTTTGATGCTCACTCCTCCGGTATCAAAGGTGATGCCTTTACCAATGATGGCCGTAGGGCCTCCTTTAGGGGCGCCCTTACCTTTATACTCCATCACGATGAAGCGAGCCGGATCTTCACTTCCCCGGTTGACCGCCAACAGCGCCCCGAGGCCTTCTTTTTCACAAGCCTCTTCATCAAGTACGTTAACCGAGTAGCCGTATTTCTTACCCGATTCTACCGCCCACTGCGCCAGGTACTGCGGACGCTTCACGTTGGCAGGCGCATCAACGAGTGCGATGATACTTAGCTGAGTATCCGCCAAGATGATTTCCTTCGCAATGAGTGCTTCTGTCTTCTTTGATTGCTTACCGGTATCAATCTGAGAGCCCGCTTTAGCCAATGGATGAGCCTTAGCATCTGACTTCCACCGGCCTGGCCGGTAACTACCAAGTAGCAGGCCGCCAACGGCCGCTGCGACCCATGCGCCCTTTGCCTTCCCCGTCTCCAGCTTAATCTCAGTGTTAAACTGCCCTGCCTCTTTGTGGCTAAGGAGGCGAAACTGTTCTCTTACCGTAGCCGAAGAAGCGTTTTCGTTTAAGCGAACGATAAACCCATCCGGAGAAACCGTACGATGATAGTTACCTGGCGTCAGGATGTTTTTAAGTTCCTTATCGTTATGCTTAAGGAGGCGGAGGGTCGTCATCGTCATAAAAAAGAGGTAAAGAGTAGTAATAAATGGTAGCTACCGAAGTCCTCGCGCCCGAAGGTTCGCAACGTAAACGGCAATGTTACGGGAGTGTCCGGCCAGCGTTTTAGCAAAATTGTGGAGGCCAGAGTTGTCTCCCTTTGCGCACATATATACGTAGTCGTGCGACTCCGGGTTCAGTACCGCATCTATGGCACTAACCGTCGGCATGGTAATGGGCCCAGGTGGAAGGCCATAATTCGTGTAGGTATTGTATGGGTGCTCAAACTGAATATGTTCGTTTAGCACTCGCTTGATCCCGAACGCTCGGGTGGCAAAAACGGCCGTGGGGTCGGATTGTAGTTTGATCCCCTGCCTGATTCGGTTGAGGTAAAGACCCGCAATTCGTGGCTGTTCGGATTTTGCCAGGCTTTCGCTGTAAACGATACTGGCCAGCGTGTAGATCTCGGCGGGCGTAAGCCCTTTCGCCTTCGCTTTTTCCAACCTGCCGTCCGCTTTCCAGAAGCGGTCGTGCTCCTTGATCATTCGGGCGACAAACTCCCGTGGGCTAGCGTTCCAGTACAACTCGTAGGTATTCGGAATAAAAAGTGTTTGCAGCGTCTCCTTGCGGTAACCGATGCTGTCAATGAAGGCTTCATTTTGGAAGAGGCGCACCAATGACAGACTGTCTGTTTCCAGAAAGCGGGCAGCTTTGGCCGCTACGTTCATGGGCTCTCGCTCCAGGTTGAGGATGACCTTAACGGCTTGCTGACTACCGTTGCGGAGCTTACGGATGAGGCCTACCATGCTTGTCCCAACGGGCAAAACATAGCGCCCGGAACGCATGGTTTCCCGTTTCCAGGCCATTCGCTCCGCCAAGGGGTCGAAGATGGCACGGTTGGGCGTAATGCCTATGGCGGCCAAGGAATCCATAGCTTGTTCGTAGTCCGCTCCTGAAGGAATCGTTACAACTACCGGCTGGTCCAGACTATCCGGTACTGCCGGCACCACCATGATGCTATAGTAGGCGTAACCGACCAACAGGATGCCGATCAGGATAAGGGCGAATAGAATTTTCTTGACCATAAAGTTATCAACGGTTTGGGGCGAGGGTCCCCTCCAATCAGTACTGCTCTTTATCACTGGGGAAATCGCCTGCTTTCACATCATCGACGTAGCGTTCGGTTGCATCCTTGATTACGTCGAAGAGTTCGGCGTAGCGCCGCAGGAAACGGGGGTGAAAGTCTTTGGTGATTCCCAGCAGATCATGGGTAACGAGTACTTGCCCGTCGCAATCAGCACCTCCACCAATTCCGATGGTAGGAATGCTGAGTGCCTGACTAACCTTACCGGCCAGGTGGGCGGGTATTTTTTCCAGTACCAGGCCAAAGCAACCTAATTCTTCGATGAGTTTAGCGTCCTTCATCAGCCGGCGGGCTTCGACTTCCTCCTTTGCACGAACGGTGTAGGTTCCGAATTTGTAGATCGACTGGGGCGTAAGACCAAGGTGGCCCATTACCGGAATTCCCGCCGTGAGAATCCGCTTAATGCTGTCTTGTACTTCCGCACCACCTTCGAGTTTAACGGCGTGCCCACCACTCTCTTTCATGATTCGGATGGCGGACTTAAGCGCCATTTTACTGTCCCCCTGGTAGGTTCCGAAGGGGAGGTCAACCACGACCAGTGCACGCTCAACACCACGGACCACACTGCTGGCGTGGTAGATCATCTGGTCAAGGGTGATGGGCAGGGTGGTCTCGTGGCCTGCCATCACGTTACTGGCGGAGTCTCCGACGAGGAGAACATCGGCCCCACCCGCATCCAGGATGCGGGCCATGGAGTAGTCATAGGCCGTCAGCATGGCGATTTTCTCACCGGCTTCTTTCATGGCATGAAGCGTTTTAACGGTAACCCGTTTAGCTTCGATTTTCTTGTGGATGCTCATGGGTGTAAAGGTAATGGCCGTCACGCATAAAACACCCCATTGAGCCACTTCAACATATACTCCAGCGCAGGAATAGCGTCTCGTTTAAACTCGATGCCCAGGAATTCGTTGCTCCCAGAGTCCAGAAAAGCGTGGGGACGACCACCGTACATCCAGTATTTATGGTCGACCTGACCGGCCGCTTTTAGCTTGTCGGTGTACGCTTTAATGGAAGCTGGCGTCGTAACATTGTCATCAGAGCCAACGGTGAAGAGCATTCGCGGGTAAGCGCCTTTAGAAGCTTTTCTAACGTTGTAGATCGGGGAAACGGCTTTATAGCGGCCGGCGTGGTCTTGGGGGTTAAACTCCTCGCCGAATAGCCCGCGGGCTTCAGCACCACTCATCTGCCAGAAAATGTTGGAGGAAGACTCAAAGCCGTTTTGGGCGGAGCTAAGCATATCGAAAGCACCATAGCTAATGAGGGCTGCCTGTACCTGCAAGTCTTTACGGGAGATTCCCTTTTCGGGGAGGTAACTGGGGCGAAAACCGAAGTCCGGAGCCTTGAAGGCTGCATCTGCGGAGACGCGGTCACCCTGAGTAGCCACCATGGTCGCCAGGTGCCCACCGGCGCTATCGCCGGTAACCGTAATTTTCTTCGGGTCTCCACCGTATTTTTTAATATTCTC
This sequence comes from uncultured Lewinella sp., assembly GCA_938021455.1. Lineage (GTDB taxonomy): Bacteria > Bacteroidota > Bacteroidia > Chitinophagales > Saprospiraceae > Neolewinella. The sequence goes on from CALIGP010000039.1 coordinate 6,502, forward strand.
CTTTACCCAAAGGAGGGCGCCGAAGGCATCGCCGATGATTTCGTCCATCGTAACGCTGTTATCCAGATCGCCCAGAAGACGATAATTGACGTTGCACACCACGTACTCACCGTTACCGGCCAGCCAGGCGGAAGCTTCATCCATGATACTTTTGTTGTTGATCAGCCAACCACCGCCGTGGTACA
>CALIGP010000040.1 GCA_938021455.1 uncultured Lewinella sp.
TTTGACTCTTTGACTCTTTGACTCTTTGACTCTTTGACTCTTTGACTCTTTGACTCTTTGACTCTTTGACTCTTTGACTCTTTGACTCTTTGACTCTTTGACTCTTTGCAAATGAACTTTTCCTCCCTCCGCATTCTCGTCGTCGGTGACGTCATGATCGACCGTTATTTAGATGGTCGGGTGGAACGGATCAGCCCGGAAGCGCCCGTCCCCGTGATGCGTCTGGGTAAGGAGGACAACCGTCTTGGTGGAGCAGCCAATGTAGCCCTTAACCTGAAGGCCCTCGGTGCTACGCCATTGTTGGCGGGCTTGGTGGGAGACGATGAAAACGGACTCGTTTTTCGCCGCTTGATGGCTGGAAATGGACTAAGTGATGCACTTATCCTCACCGACCCGGACCGCTGTACTACCGTCAAAACCCGCCTCGTTGCGCAAGGCCAACAGCTCATGCGCGTAGACCGGGAAGACACGGATAACATTGGCGCTGTCGTTGCCGATGAGCTGTTGTCGCGTGTAGAACACCTGCTGGAGCAAGGAAATATTGACCTCTTGCTTTTTCAGGATTATAATAAAGGGGTGCTCTCCCCATTGTCCATCGAGCAATTTTCTCAGCTATCGAAAGTATACGGTGTTGGCATCATTGTTGATCCTAAGGCGCGCTATTTCTGGAATTATGTAGGCTGTTCGCTGTTCAAACCCAACCTTCGCGAGATTCAGCAGCAGGTTGACTTTACGGTTCGGCCAGTCCTGGAAGATCTTGATAAAGCCGCCACTGTCATTTTTGACAAGCTCTCCTGCGATTCCGTCATGATTACCCTGAGCCAGTACGGAATTTACGTTCACAACGGATCTACCTCCGTCATTTACCCCACTGATGCTAAAGTTATTGCTGACGTTAGCGGCGCCGGAGACACGGTGATCAGCGTTGCGGCCTGCGGCCTGGCCGCAGGGATGCCTCTGGGCGAGATCGCTCAACTCGCTAACCGGGCGGGCGCTCAGGTAATTGCTAAGAGTGGGGTAGTGGCGGTGGATTTGGCCGAGTTAAAGGCTATTGACTAAAGGGGGCAATTGTAAGGATAAGAGGCTAGGTTTCGTTGGTGCAAGAAATAGCGCATTGTAGCTCTCACATTTGGTACACCCCTTACTTTTTAATTCTGAGGAGATTCACACTTCCCGTTTCAAGATCATCCAACCGCCCCGAATTTCATCCGTAAATAATTTGAAACTGTCTCCGTAGGGAGGTTTCAGTAGTTCAGACTTTTGGGTGCCGAGATAACCGACAACAACTACCCGAATGGGAACCTGATCTTCTACAGGGAGGCGGACATTGATCTCTCCTGCGGTAGGCATGTAGAAGAGATAGTTGCCCTTCCCATCAGAGGAAGCATAGGCATTATCGCCAATGAGTATTTCCGGAGCAGGCTTTAAGTCCCAGAATTTCAGGTGACGCTCAACGGTACGGATGGCCCGGATACTTGCCAGTCGGGCACCACGCATTTCAAAGGTAGCCTGTGAAGGTGCGTAACACAAGCCTCCATAACCATTGATCGTTGAAAGGTTGAAGTTCTTGACGACATCGTAAGGGTCATTCCCATCGACGGCAGAATAGTGGATTGGGACGTCAGCAGAGCCTGGCTGCAGAGAAGCAGGAATGGCCTGGCTAGAGGGATAATTATCAATATATGACTGACCGTTGGCTTGGATGGCTAGTTGCTGTAGTTTGTTCAGAGAAGAAGAGATGCCTCGTTCTGACCTTTGACGGGTGCTGTAGAGGACATTATGATAGTATTGGGAGGTATTGAAAGCTTCATTCGCAATGGCAGTGAAAAGTCTTTCGTGAGCCATCGTGCTATCTGTAGTCGGCAATTCAAGTTGAACGATAACATCAAGGCTTGCGGCATGGCGCAGCAAGGCATGAAAATTTGCCCAGTAAAGACTGTCGGGCGCTTTAAGATCAAACTCTCCAGTTAGTGGGTGTCGGGTAAAGGGGGCTGAGTTTTCTGCTGCAAATGGGTCGATTTGGCTACATACATAGTTGCCACCAGCTTTTTGCAGTTCTTTCAGACGTTGGGCAAAATCACCAGATTGAGACAGATTTTTTTGTCTGATGGTCCCAAGTAGTAATAAGGGGGATCCCGTTTCATCAGCCCAATAATGAGTGTTTTTAGCCCAGGGCTGAATGCCACGGCTGGGGCCAATTCGATCAGGGTCTTTGTTTGCTTCTGGTAAGCAAGCAAATAGAGATAGTAATAAAGAACAGAAAAAGAGGCGTGAAATCATATCACAGAGAAGATGAAATCAGGGTCAATCTTGGCGGGGCGTCCAGTCACTAAGTAAAAGCTCTGCCTTTATTTCTCCGGCAACGAGGTCTCTTTCGACTGTATGGACGCGTCCGCGGCCAAAGCCGTAGCTACCGTTCTCGATCTTTTCAATTACGTCAGGACTTGTGGTGGAGGTGACCTTGTATTCTATTCCACTACGGTCATTGAGCTGATAGGTAATGACGGGTTCACGGCCCAAGATGGCCACTTTAGTGTAGGAGCTTACATGAAACTGCCACCCATCCACGAGTTGCCTTTCGCGGAGAACGGGCTCCAGATCACCGTGATCCGCTAATCTTTTGAAGGACATTTCTGCTGAAATTTGATCCGGCGGGAAGGCTGCATCGTCAAAATTGCTTCCGGCACAAGCGGATAGCAGGGCTATTGGAAGGAGAAACAGAAATAACTTCATAGACAAGGGAGGAGGATTTGTAAAGTCGCGGAAAAATAGCTTGTCAACTAATCAATTCACCTGTACGTTCGGGAGGCTCAGTGACCAAGGCCCCGCGCAAAAAAAATGCTGCTAATAGAACTCTCTACTAGGAAACGATTTTTTTGCCTTCCCGGATGTACTCTTTTACATTGAGCCAAAAGGCAGCAAAAAAGTAGAACAACAGGGACGAGCCCAACGAGAGGCAGGATAGATAAATAAAGTAAATGCGGACGCGTTTGCGGGAAATACCCATACGGTCGGCTAGCCAGGCGCAAACGCCAAAAGCAGATCTTTCCAATTTATTTCGTAAAATTTCCATGGTAAGTGGTTCGACCTAAAGATACATCATTAACGATGTTCTAGCGACTTTGTTGATCAAAGATTTAGGCGGGGTAACAGCCATCCACGATCTACCTCAAGGACAGCCTGGCTTTGGAGGTCTTCCAGGGATAATTCAACAATGCCCACACGTATCAGGCGAAGTACGGGCAGGCCAACGGCGGCACAAATACGTCTTACCTGCCGGTTTTTTCCTTCTGTAAGTTCTAGCTCCAGCCAGGCATCGGGGACGGATTTTCGAAAGCGTACAGGAGGGATTCTGGGGCTTATATCAAGTGTTTCCTCCTCTGATAATGGACGGGCTAATAACCGATTCGACCGATAATCTTTCCCCTTTGCCCTAAAGGAAACCCCGTTTTGAAGTTGGTCGATGGCCTGATCAGTGATCGTACCTTCTACCTGTGCCCAGTATTTTCTACCGTGTTGGTTTTTGGGGTGGAGTAGCTTTTCATTGAGTGATTTATCGTTCGTCAGGATAAGCAGGCCTTCACTGTCCCGATCTAAACGACCGACGGGATACACATCCGCAGGGAAATCATGGAGTTCGCTTAGAACCCGATGATGTGGTGCTTCTTTGGTAAACTGGCTAAGCATGCCAAATGGCTTGTTGATAAGGAAGTAGTTAAACATGACGCAAAGCTAATAATGGAGACTTATGAGAACACTCTTCTGGTCATTTACGTACTACCAATACAACCAATACAACTTATGCTGCTTTTTAAATTTTTAGGAATAGAATTTGATTTTAAACCTCTGGTAGAGGAGGTGCAGGGTTGGTGGGGAGGCTTTCTGGGGATGTTACCGAATATGATACTGGCCTTTTTGGTGGCCATGGCTGGGTATATCGTTACCTCTTTCTTGAAGAAGTACTTCGATAAATTGAGTGGTAAACTGGTGAGAGACAAAACTATCTCCAGCCTGTTGAGCACGATGATGACGGTCGGGTTGTCTTTGTTGTTTTTATTACTAATTCTATCGGTCCTTAATTTGTCAGGAGCGGTTAGCTCTATTCTCGGAGCTGCTGGTGTTGTAGGACTTGCCGTTGGTCTTGCCTTTCAGGACCCCATTCTCAACTTCTTTAGCGGGATTCAACTTACGGTTCGCCACCTGTTTAGAATTGGCGATCTCATTGAGGTGGGCGGATATAAAGGCACTGTAATGAAGATTACCCTTCGTCATACTGCCATTGAAACCTTTCAGGGGCAGGACGTAATGATTCCTAATAAGATCGTGGTGCAGTCCGCGTTGACCAATTACACGATGCTTAAACGGCGACGGGTAGATCTTGCCTGTGGTGTGAGCTATGGAGATGATCTCTCTAAAGTAAAAGAAGTAACCATTAAGGCCATTGAAGAAAATGTCAATCATGACGCTGACCGTGGTGTGCAACTCTTCTTCAATGAATTTGGCGGAAGTTCTGTCAATTATTCATTGCGCTTCTGGATGGACAATAGAAAGACAGCACAGGGGGATTTTTTACAAGTTCAGAGTGATGCCATAATGGCCATCATGACGGCTTATAATGAGAACGACATCATGATTCCGTTTCCGATTCGTACGCTTGATTTCGGCATTCGTGGAGGAGAGAAACTGGCCTCGGTATTGGCCTCGGTTAATAAGGTAAACGGTAAGTCGGCTGCGTCGGAGAAGTAATCGAACGAGCGAACACCGATCTACCGAAGCCGTTCTAGCTGCTGAGCAATGGATTAAGAAACGTAAATTCGTGAAGCCTTTGCCAATTTTATTAATAAAACCAACAACATAATGAAATTCAAATTTTTAAATCTGATACTTTTATTGACCATCTCTACCGCTTTTTACACCTGTGCCGAAGGATCTGAAGCGGACCAGGCAACGGAAGAAATGGTAAGCCAAGCCGAGAACACGATGGCAGACGTAGGTGCAGAACTAAAGGACGAAAGTGACAATCTATCGCGCGAGTTCACAAAAGCCCGTAAAAAGTTGAGCAGCCGCATGGAAGAATTAGAGTCTGATATGGAAGACGCCAGCGAGGAGACGAAGGCCGAACTTCAAAAAGAATGGGATTCTTTGGAAAACTACCGCAACAAGATCGATGCCCGCATGGAAAAAGTGGGTGACAATATGCAATCTGGTTGGGCCAACTTCAAAGGAGACGTGAAAAAGGGCTGGGGTGACTTCACCGCTAAGTCCACTGATTTTTTAGAAGAGGTAGAAATGGCTATTGATCCGAAGGATTAAATAGGATGAGGGCGTTTTAGAGCCTAAAGCCTCGGAATCTTGTCGCTTAATCAGATATGTTTTTGATTGACTGACTAGTACAGTGTAATTTAAGTTGAGTAAGGTTTTTACGCTGGGATTTTGGTCGCTGACTAGATGAAAAAATCGGTGCATAGCCATAGCTACGGACCTATTTTTTCATGACGGCAGCGGGCAAAAGACCAAGTAGAAAGCTGCGAACACTTAGATTACACTGTACTAGTCCGCAAAAGCCCTGTGAAAAAGTATCCGAAAGGAACCGCCCCGGCCCGGCTACTACCAGAAAGGTAAGTAGCTGGGCCGTTTTAATTAACCATTAATACTGTACAAATATGATTCGGAAAGGAAGCAAAGTGAAATGGAAATGGGGCAGTGGCACTGCTGAAGGAAGGGTTAGAGAAACTTATTCGGAAAAAGTTACTCGAACCATAAAGGGCGGTTTCGTTACCCGGAACGGAGAACCTGGGAACAAAGCGCTATTATCCTTCAGGCAGATGGAGACGAAGTGCTCAAACTGGAGTCTGAGGTAGAAAAAGCATAGGTAAATTCTAAGGCTACTCTTTATCAGAATACGAACACCAGCCACCTGGCTCCCGTTCCATTAGCAAACCAACCATTACTATGAAAATTTTACTATCCTTTTTGTTTGGCTTGTTCTCTGTTGGCCTGATGGCGCAGGTAACGGTGCAAAATATTGAATACAAGAAACAAAGCCTTGAGTCTCTCCAGGTAAGCATTGACGCCGAGAAAGACTTGGTGGAAGACCTCTGGGATGACTTTTGGGATGATCGCTATAACATCGACGTTGATAAGTTCGATAACGATAAAAAGGGGACAGCTTACTTGGCCGAACAAGTTTCCGTGCCGTTGATCAGCGTTAAAAACTTTGACCTGTACTCTAAAATTGAGAACCGTGGAAATAAATCAACCGTAAGTATGGCCGTGAGCTTTGCTGAAGGGAGCGCTATCAATAAGCGATCTAGTGCAGAAGCTTTTGATGCAGCAGAGGCGATTATGATGGAGTTTCGGACTTATTTCTATACTCGCTTTTTCGACGAAAAATTAAGTGAGGCGCGAGAAGAATTGACAGATATGCGCGACGACAGTCAGGACGCTAATAAAGATGCCATAAAGGCCAGAGAAAAGATCGAAAAGTACGAGGACAAAATCGCTAAGCTCCAGCAGAAGATAGAGAAGGAAAGAGAAAAAGCAGGCGATGAATTTGAGACAGCAGAGGAAAAATCCCGTCGCGCAAAAGAACTGGAAGAGCGCGTACGCTCCATCGAAGAAATGAGGGCTAAGTATCTAGGTAAGTAACGGAGGCTGGCTTACACGCTCTGAGGATTTGTGCAATACTAAACGACAAAGAAATAAAATGGATACCCCAACATATAACGAACCTGATTTAGGTGTAAATATCAAGAACTCTCTCTCCAACAAGTATGCCTGGACTTTCGGTCTGATGCTTGGGATCCTGACAGCATTATACCTCGTCATACTGAATCTTTCTATAGAAGATCCATCTACGGGTTTTCGGTTTGCGAAGCACTTGTTTATCGTCCCGGTGGTTTGGCTGGCAATAAGCGCCTATTCAAAGCAAGTTCCGGAAGGTAAAGCCTTTAAAGGAGGGTTCGGTCTTTTGTTGAAGCTCGGGATGTGGGCTGCTGGAGTAGTTGCCATCTTAAATATTCTGTTTTTTGGCCTGATTGGTACCTCTTTTGAACAGTTTATGCAAGAGGGAGACACCCTCGCTGGCGTACTCATAAACAGCGGATTCCTTGTTTTCGAGACCCTGGTGTTTGTAATGATCATCGGATTCGTAGTTTTACAGGCCTACAAGGGAAAGGGCTCACCAGAAGATTAATACCAGAAGCGATTGGGAAATAAACTCAAAAACAAGAAGAAGAAAAAAAGTGAGCAGTTTAGCGTAGAGCGCTTGGCTTACTTCATGATCTGCCTAAGTATAGTACTCGCTGTACTGTATTTGGGCAGGTCTTTCTTTATACCGATTACTTACGGGATGCTTTTCGCCTTTTTGCTAAAGCCCATTCGCGACAGTATTGAGAATGTGGTGAATAACAGAGTAATGGCTATCCTACTTAGCTTGATATTTGTCGGCTTGTTGATCGCGGGTGTCTTCTTTTTCTTCATTAGCCAGGTTACAGAGGTCATTGAACGGGCGGACAACATCCTGGCCAGCCTACAGGACACGAGCAGTAGCGTGATGGAATGGTGTGGAGAGATTATGGGGTTTACCGGAGACCAGACCTTGATGTTTTTTGAAGAAAATTTGACCCAGGCAATCGACCAACCCTTGGGCATTTTAACGTCGAGCTTATCTACCTCAGGGCTTGTGTTAGCTAACCTTAGTCTGGTCGTCATCTACAGTTTTTTTTTCCTACTGTACAGTACTGCCTTCAAGAACTTTGTTCTTGGGCAGTTTTCCAGTTACGACCAAGCGGAAAGCATGCAGACCCTCAGAGAAATCCAGTCCGTAGCTACGGACTATCTGGGGGGCATGGTGACCGTAATGTTGATACTTGGAGTCCTAAATAGCCTAGGCCTTTTTCTGATTGGCGTCAAATATGCGCTGGTTTGGGGCTTTCTGGGAGCTTTGCTGGCTGTAATTCCCTACATCGGTACTACCATCGGAGGTTTAGTACCTTTCGTATATGCAGTTGCTACTACGGATTCTTACTGGCAGCCCGTTGCGGTTGTCATCCTGTACGCCACCGTCCAATTTGTTGAAGGAAACTTTATTACTCCTAAGGTGGTGGGTAATAGTGTGAAGATCAACGCGCTGGCAGCCATTGTTTCGCTGATCTTTGGGGCGTTGATTTGGGGACTTCCAGGTGTCATTATCGCCATCCCTTTATTGGCGATGGTACGGATCATCATGGAGCATATTCCCCCGTTAATGCCGGTCGCCCTGATGTTAAGCGACGATCTGTATGATGAATCTGATCGATTTTTAACGACTTATAATTCCCCCGATTTTCGCTTGTCCAAACTTTTTTGGGGGCGTAAATTTATCCGGATCTCAGATAAACTTCCGTTAACCGGCGAGCCAACGAACGAGGTGGGCAAGGCCAATACCAAGGTAGTTTCCGATGCCAAAACCGAGTAGTGAGACAGCAATACCAGCTGCCAGCAGCCGGTGGTTACGAATAGCTGCGGCTACCTGAACAACGAATACCGGGCCGTAAAATCCCGCAACATAACTAAGAATCACCGTGTCCCGATCGATGTTGAAGAGCTTGCAGAGAATCAGGTGTAACAAGGTGGTGGAGATTAAGGCCAAAGCAGAAAAATAAAGTAGATCCATGCCATTGGCCGCCAGTTCCCGGAAGTCGGCCATTAAGCCGAGGGCTACACAAAAGATTAGAATAAAGTACTCCCCTAAAGGATAGGTGTTTCCCAGCTTTTCGGAGAAGCCCGATCCGGCAACTAGTAAAGAAGTAGTAGTGAGTAATAAAATGAGCGCGGTAAGATTGCTGATGCCTCCCGTTATCAGATAACACAGCCCAACACTGGCGGCGGTTACAACTACTCCTGCCAGAAGCTGAGGTAGTTGTTTGGGGAAAGGGACAACGGAGATAAGCTCGTTGGTTTGCCCTTCTTCCATCGCTGAGTCCGACGAACGAAAGAGCCAGCTGTAGACGGCGGGCAAAAAAGTGACGAGTCCGAGAAGGTAACTACCGCCAAGTAGGACGTCTGCAGCTTGCACCAATACCATATAGTCGGCGGGGGCTTCCAGCGCCAGGCCAATGGCCTGGACGTTTGGCGTCCCACCCGTATACAAGCCCACCAACATGCCCGCAATCTTCCAGGCGTCGGGCAACTGCCCCGTCATTAGATAGCCGACTACGGCTGTGCACAGGAGCCCCGACAGGCAACAAAGCCCAAAGGCCAGGAGCATACTGCCCGCATAGCGCATACTTTCCTTTATCCGTACGGCGAACAGCAAGAGGGGGAGCCCCAGGAGCATGCTCGCACCAGCGACTTGTTCCATTAATTTATTATCAACTTCCCAGACGCGAAGATTACTCACTAATATGCCCACCAGATAACAAGCGATGATGGAACTGATCCAGGAAGGGAATAACCCCTTCCGCTCGGCGTAACGAGCGAAAAGAGGGAAGCCGATGCAAAGAAGAAGGCTAAGAATCTGGGGAGTGGACATGGGCATAGATTTTTTAGTACCGTAACTTCAGTACTCTTGCCTTGCCGATTCGTGGAACCGTTACCACGTAGAGGTTAGTGTAATCTAACTCGCTAAAACGCGGGTTTTCGTCTGTGCTCGCCAGGAAATTCGCCATTGCGGGCGTTGTGTTGCTGTGGCCAACGATAAGTGCTGTTTTACCTTTGTAAAGTCGCTTGAGGTCCGTTGCAAAGTCTTTAAGCAGCGTTGCGTCGTAGGGGATCACCTGTAAATTTTTGGCCGCTGCTGTAGGGGCTGCCGTCATTTGCGTACGTTTGGTGGGGGTGCTGTAAACAGCGTCCAACTCAGTGTTTTTAAGTAAAAAACTTAGGCGTTCTGCCCGCTCCAATCCTTCTTTCGTCAGGCCGGGCTTGGCACCATATTCTTTCTCTGCGTGGCGAACGAGGATGAAGGTGGCTACTTCTTCCTGTCCCATTTTTTCTGCCGTGGTTTTGCGGAGAGTATTACAGGACGAAAGAGCAATGAGTAGGAGTAAAGGAATGAAAAGAGTGCGAATCATGCGAGTCATATTGTAGCAAAACGTTTGGTGGAGGGTTACCTTGGGCGCCAAAAGTACGCAAGCATGGACCTTTCCGGTATAACCCACGTCGCCTTTGATGCTGATGACACCCTCTGGGCACACGAAAACATCTTTGTCGATGCAAAAGCTCGCTGTCTAAAACTGCTCTCGCCGTACATGAAGGACGGAATGAACCTGGAGGAAGAACTGTATCGTTTTGAGCGGAAAAACCTCAAAATATTCGGTTACGGGGTAAAGGGATTTACCCTGTCGATGATCGAGACGGCCATTGAGCTATCTGACGGGAAAATCAGTGGAAGAGAAATTCAACAGATAATCGATCTGGCGAAAGAGATGTTGGATCACCCGATTAATTTACTTCCAGGAGTAGAGGCCGCTTTGGACGCATTAGAAGATCATTACACGCTGATGGTGATTACGAAAGGCGATCTCTTCGATCAGGAAAATAAGTTGGCGCGTAGTGGGGTAGGGCAGCGGTTTGATATTGTAGAGGTCGTCTCCGAGAAGAATCCGGAAACTTATCGGGGCATCTTAGCTCGCCATGGTATCCCACCCGAGCAATTTATGATGATCGGAAATAGCCTCAGGAGCGACGTGCTGCCCGTCATTGCCGCCGGAGGGATGGCGGCTCACCTGCCCTTCGAGTTTACCTGGCACCACGAGGCCGTAACGGAAACGAAGGAAACTTACTGGAAAGTGGCCTCAATGGAGGAATTTGTGGTGGCCCTGGTCGAGACGCTCCCGCGTCGAGTCGGGTAAGGGAGCGAAGCGACTTTGCCCGTGCAACGTCTGCCATGACAGGAAGCTACCGCGCTAACCCGCTCCAGGAGCCTTCGGTCCCGTTCGCGATCGACGCGGGAGCGTCTCACCAGGGGACCTTGCTAGATGTCAGTATCTTCGCCCCCCAATCAAAGCCTTACTGTGCTACCTAAGCTCCTCTCACTTTGCTGTTTTTTAGCCCTCCTCTGCACCTGCGACCGCGCCCCTGATCCCCTCTTCCACGTACGCATGGATACCGGCGTGACGAGTATGAATCAGCTGCAGGAAACGGAAGATTTCAACATCATCGAGTACCTCTACTACTATAATGGCGGCGGTGTGGCGGCAACGGACATCAACGGTGACGGGCTACCAGATCTCTACTTTACCAACAACCAGGGACCGAATAAATATTACATCAACGAGGGTGATTTTAAGTTCCGGGATGCAACCGAAGAGGGCGCGGTCGCAGGTGCAGGGGATTGGTCTACAGGAATCAGTGTAGTGGACATTAACCAGGACGGACGCATGGACCTCTACGTCTGTAACGTCTCCGGCTATAAAGGACTGGAAGGCAAAAACGAGCTATTCCTGCAACAAGCCGACGGCACTTTCATCGAATCTGCCGCTGACTATGGCCTCGACTTCGCTGGTTTCAATACCCAGGCTTACTGGTTTGATTACGACCGGGACGGCGACCTGGATATGTATCTTCTGCGTCACTCCGTCCACAACGACGCCACTTATGGCACCGCCGAAGGCCGTGAAGTACCAGACTCCCTGGCCGGAGATCTCCTCCTCCGCAACGACC
>CALIGP010000041.1 GCA_938021455.1 uncultured Lewinella sp.
GCCGACATCCTCTGCGATTTCGCCCGACACATGAATTATCCTGGCTTCAATTTTCAGGACGTCAGTGAAATCTATGACGAATACGCCCGCATGACTGCCGGCACCAACATCGACGTCAGCGGCCTCAGTCACCAGCGCCTCCGTGAGGAAGGGAGCTTTCAGTGGCCGGTGCCCAGCACTGACCACCCGGGAACCCCTCGGCTGTTTACGGACCATAAATTCGCTACCCAGAGTGGTCGCGCCCGCTTTATGTCTACCATCAGCCACCTCAAACCAACCCCGGAGCCGCCTTCGGACCGGCCCTTCATTCTTACGACTGGCCGACTGCGGGACCAGTGGCACACCATGACTAGAACGGGGAAGGTCGCCCGGCTACGCCGCCACCAGGATCAGCCCCTGCTGGAAATCCACCCGCTCGATGCCTTTGACCTCCGCTTACAGGACGACCAATTGGCTACAGTTACGTCTGCTTTTGGAGAGGTTAGAGTAAAGGTGAAGCACACCCGGACGATTCGCCAGGGCGTCGTTTTTCTGCCCATGCACTGGGGAAAGATCCTCAACGCCAACCGAAGCCGGACGAATAACCTGACCGATGATCAGATCGACCCGCACAGTAAGCAGCCGAACTTCAAGTTTACCTACGTCAACGTACAGGCTTACCAGAAGCCGGCCGAGCACGTCGTGGTGGTGGGTGCTGGAGCGGCGGCCTTCCGCTTCGTGTCCAGTTACCGGCAGCGAAATAAAATCGACCGAATTACGGTCATCAGCCGGGAACCCAACGCCTTTTACAACCGGGTCTTGCTACCGGAATACATCAGCGACCACCTACCCTGGGGTAAGCTGGAGAAGATGAACGCCAATCAGGAACGGGATCTTAATTTCGCGCTGCTGACGGAGACGAGCGTCGACCGCATTGACCGTGATCGCAGAGTAGTCGTAACGGATGCTGGAAGAGAGGTAGCCTACGACCGCCTGATCATTGCTACCGGTAGCCGGCCCTTCGTCCCTCGTGAAGTCCCCGTCAAGCTTCCCGGCGTTTTCACGATGCGCCGACGGGAGGATGCGGACAGATTAAAAAATTACCTGAGAGAAACGCATGATGCTCTTGTCGGGACCAACCACGTCCTGATTGTCGGTGGCGGCTTGCTGGGGCTTGAGTTGGCTGCCGCCCTGCGCGAAATGGACGTCCACATCACCATCTTGCAACGCTCCAACCGACTGATGGAAAGGCAACTCGACGCTACGGCCTCCCGACTGCTCGCCAGAGAGGTGGAAGCACGTGGAATTCAGACTTATTTCCGTAATGAAGTAGACACCGTCTTTAACAAAGAAGGTTCCCGTCAAATGCGGGTTACGCTCAAAAGTGGTAAAGTGCTCGACTGCTCTGCCATTGTTTTCGCCATCGGGACGCGGCCCAATCTCGAGATTGGCCAAGAGGCCGGGCTGGATTGTGGCCGGGGCATCATCGTTGATGACCGCCTGAGGAGTAACGACCCCGCCATCCATGCTATTGGTGAAGTGGCGGAGTGGGGGGGGCGACGATTTGGCATCACTGCTGCCGCCGAGCAGCAAGCCGACGTGCTGGCCAACTACCTGGCCGGAGACCTTAGCGCCATTTACTCCGGCTCCGTGCTGATGAATATTCTGAAGTTCGAAGCCTTCGACCTGTGTAGTATTGGAGAGGTAAATCCTTCCGCAGATGACCACTCCTACGAGGAGATCGTTTTTCGCGATACTAGTCAGGGCTACTATAAAAAGTGTATCGTTCGGAATGATCGCCTCGTAGGGGCTATCCTCCTAGGCGATAAAAACGAATTTGCCGAATTCAGAGCCTTGATCGAAGACGGCATTGAGCTGTCTGAAAAAAGGCAAGAACTGCTACGGTCGGGCGAGGCACGCGAACCATTGATAGGCCGGGTAGTCTGTAGCTGTAATAATATTGGTAAGGGCAACCTCACCAAGGCCATCATGGAGGGTAATGACGACTTCAAAACACTTTGTACGGCGACTGGTGCGGGACTTGGGTGCGGGAGTTGCAAAGCGGAGGTACAGGCTATTTTGGAAGAGACACTGGTGGCTAAATAGAAATAGAAGCCCCTTTCGTAGCTTAATTTTAACAACCGAATTTTAAAAACACATGTCCAACCCCCAACTATACCGGATGCCCGTAAAGGGAGGCGTGCTGACCCCCGCCGAGATGCTTCGCGTGATTAGCCTGGCCCGGGAGCTGGGCCTGGATGGTCTGCACTTCGGTTCCCGGCAGGATATGGTCTTGCCCATCTCCTCCGAACGCTTTGCTGCTGATGACCGATACGCTGCCATTGGCCTTGATCCCATCGAGAAAGGGAGTTCCGCCAATATTATCAGCTCCTACGTAACGGCAGATATCTTCACGAAAACACCCTGGCTCACCAGTGCGACCTACCTCTACATTCTGGAACAATTCCAGTTTTCGCCCCGCCTGGAGGTCAATATCACCGACCCGAAGCAGCGCATGGTGCCGCTGTTCACTGGCCACCTGAACTTCATCGCTTCACCGGAGGAAGATTTCTGGTATCTCTATATTCAGCTCCCCGCCTGGGAGAACATGGAAACCTTTCCGGCGCTCATCCATAGCTGGGACATTGCCCGGGTCGTAATGGCCCTCGACCCCCACGGAGACACTTTGGCTGACTTGGCGGCTTGTGTCGTAAGGGTTAACGACAAGCAAGAGCTAAAGACGAAGAATATTCAGGAAAACCTCACCGTTCCCTTTTACCCTTTTCCTTACTACGAAGGGATGAACCGGCTGGACGATAAGCAATACTGGCTAGGCCTCTACTGGCGCAATAATTGGTACGACCTCGACTTCCTCGTCGCTACCTGCGAACTATGTATGGAGCACCGGATCGGTAAGATTTGCATTACTCCCTGGAAGTCGTTCATCATCACCGGCATCCCCGAGGAGAAGCGGATCGAATGGGAAAAATTACTGGGCCGGTTCGGTATTAACGCCCGTCACAGTAGCCTGGAACTTAACTGGCACTTGCCCGTCGGGAATCAGGAGGCGCTGCAGCTAAAGCAGTATCTCGTCCGCGAATTTGACCGTCGGGATATCAGCACCTATGGTCTTACTTTCGGGGTAGCATCGCCCTACGCCCGGCCCTTCACCAGTATCGTGGTGGAGCGGGAAAGTGGTCCTGATTTCATCGATGGCTTCGCCGTTCTCCCCGCCTACAATCTGAAGTACGCCCGCAATTTTGACCCCAACTCTCAGGAGTACGTAGAGTATGCCCGACGGGTAGACCGCACGGCCCTCGCCGAGTTAATGGTGGAGTTGAGTAAGCTTTATTTCGAGCAGCTTAACGAAGACCAGGGAGCGATTATCGGTACCAAACGGCCGACGGAAAAAGTCGTGAAAGAGCGGCCCTTTTATCAGTGTACTCATTGCCAGAGCCTCTACGATCCGGCGCTGGGAGACCCCGATCAGGGTATTCGAATTGGGACAACGTTTATCGATTTGCCCGAAAATTATAGCTGCTGGACCTGTTCGGCGGGGAAGTCCGCTTTTCGGGAGTTGGTGTTGGAGGTGTAGGTTTTTT